>VGZQ01000002.1 GCA_016872535.1 Rhodospirillales bacterium
CATGTTCTGTCGTCTCAAGGACTTCCGGCGGATCGCCACCCGTTACGACAAACGCGCCGACGTCTTCCTCTCCGGCGTGTTCTTGGCCGCCGCCGTAGTATGGTGGGCCAATTGAGTCCGGACCCTAGACTGAGTATTTTGAATTTCACCCAAGGACTGTTGAACTATATGCAAGTTAATTTTGTCTTCCGTCCTTAACGCAATTTCTATTCGTTTCTCCCATTGCTGAATTTTCTCATTAAGAGTTCTCCAATCTTCTACGAATTTTCCAATTTTTGGCGCGTGATCGACCCACCAGCGATATAAACTTGCTTGCCGAGGATCAATAGGATGCTCGGTTAAGTCGGAACCCGCAACGAAAATTCGACGCATTCCGGTGATCCGAATCCGCGCTTCTTGAATATGATCCCACGTCGCCCATCCGAAATGGATCACATGGTATAGAAGAATCAAAAATAAGACTTCATCGACGACCGTTTTATCGAGATTATCGACCGTTAACCCCCATATTTGTCCGCTGATCGCGAGATCGTAACATTTGTAAACAAGCGTAATAAAACTCACCAGGATGAGGTTGCGCCTGATCCGCAGAACGTTATCGGAAAACTCGGGAAATACGGGTTCGCCGAGGATTTTTTCGACTTCCTGGCGGTCCTTAGCCATTTGTCGGCCCTACTCCGCCGCAGCCTTGATCTTTTCGCCGTTGATGACCAGCGCGCCGTCGCCCGCGGTCACGCGCACGGTTTCGCCGTCCTTGATCTTGCCGGCGAGAATCATCTCGGCGAGCGGGTTTTGCAGCGTCTTCTGGATCACGCGCTTCAAGGGCCGCGCGCCGTAGACCGGATCGAAGCCCTGGTTGGCGAGCCAAGTGCGCGCGCGCGTATCGAGCTCCAGCGTCACCTTGCGCTCGGCGAGCAGCTTGCGCAGGCTGCCGAGCTGGATGTCGACGATGCCGTCCATCTGCGCCCGGGTCAGGCGGTGGAAGAGGATGATCTCGTCGAGCCGATTGAGGAATTCGGGCCGGAACGCGCGGCGCACCACCTCCATCACCGGACCGCGCACTTCTTCCGAATCGTGACCTTCCTCCTGGCCGGCGAGGATGTCGCCGCCGAGATTCGAGGTCAGCACGATGAGCGTGTTGCGGAAATCCACTGTCCGGCCGTGGCCGTCGGTGAGCCGGCCGTCGTCGAGCACCTGCAGCAGCACGTTGAACACGTCCGGATGCGCCTTTTCGATCTCGTCGAACAGGATCACCTGGTAGGGCCGGCGGCGGACCGCCTCGGTCAGCGCGCCCCCTTCCTCGTAGCCGACGTAGCCGGGCGGCGCGCCGATCAGGCGGGCGACCGCGTGCTTTTCCATGTATTCGCTCATGTCGATGCGCAAGAGCGCCTGTTCGTCGTCGAACAGGAACGCGGCCAGCGCCTTAGTCAGTTCGGTCTTGCCGACACCGGTCGGCCCCAGGAACAGGAACGTGCCGATCGGGCGGTTCGGGTCCTGGAGCCCGGCGCGGGCCCGGCGCACCGCGTTGGAAACCGCGGCGAGCGCCTCGTCCTGGCCGATGACGCGGCCGCGCAGGCGTTCTTCCATCTTGAGCAACTTTTCGCGTTCGCCCTGCAGCATCTTATCGACCGGAATTCCGGTCCAGCGCGAGACCACGGCGGCGATGTGTTCGGGCGTCACCGCCTCGTGCAACAGGCCGGCCTCGCCCGCCTTCTCGGCCGCCTGCAGCTTGGCCTCCAGGCGCGGGATCAGGTCGTATTGCAGTTCGCCCGCCTTTTCGTATTTGCCCTCGCGCATGGTCGCCTGCAGTGCGATGCGCGCCTGCTCCAGCTGTTCCTTGAGCTTGGTCGCGTTGGCGAGGGTTTCCTTCTCGCCTCGCCAGCGCGCGGTCAGTTCCTCGGAACGCCTCTCCAACCCGCCCAGTTCCTTTTCCAGGTTCTTGAGCCGGTCGCGCGAGGCCGCATCGGTCTCCTTGCGCAGCGCCTCGCGCTCGATTTTGAGCTGGATGATGCGCCGATCGAGTTCGTCCACTTCCTCGGGCTTGGAATCGATCTGCATGCGGAGACGGCTCGCCGCCTCGTCCACCAAGTCGATCGCCTTGTCGGGCAGGAAGCGGTCGTTGATGTAGCGGTGCGAGAGCGTCGCCGCCGCCACCAGCGAGCCATCGGCGATGCGCACGCCGTGATGCATTTCGTAGCGTTCCTTGATCCCGCGCAGGATCGAGATCGTGTCCTCGACCGTCGGTTCGCTCACGAACACCGGCTGGAAGCGCCGCGCCAGCGCCGCGTCCTTTTCCACGTGCTTACGGTACTCATCGAGCGTGGTGGCGCCGACGCAGTGCAATTCGCCGCGCGCTAACGCCGGCTTGAGAAGATTGGAAGCATCCATGCTGCCTTCGGCCTTGCCCGCGCCGACCAGGTTGTGCATCTCGTCGATAAACAGCACGATCTCGCCCGCCGCCGCCGTCACCTCGCCGAGCACCGCCTTAAGGCGTTCCTCGAACTCGCCGCGGAACTTGGCCCCGGCGACCAGCGCGCCGAGATCGAGCGCCATCAGGCGTTTGTTCTTGAGGCTTTCCGGCACGTCGCCCTTGACGATGCGCTGCGCCAAGCCTTCAACGATCGCGGTCTTGCCGACGCCGGGCTCGCCGATCAGCACCGGATTGTTCTTGGTCCGGCGCGACAGCACTTGAATCGTGCGTCGGATTTCCTCGTCGCGTCCGATCACCGGATCGATTTTGCCCTCTGCCGCGTCCTTGGTCAGGTCGCGGGCGTATTTCTTGAGCGCGTCGTAGGAATCCTCCGCCCGCTCGCTGGTGGCGGCGCGGCCCTTGCGGAATTCGTTGATCGCCTGATTGAGCTTTTGCGCGGAAAGGCCCTGCCGCGCGAACAGTTTCGCCGACCCCGCATCGGGACTCATGGCGAGCCCGAGCAGCACATATTCGACCGTAACGTAGGAATCGCCCGCCTTTTCGGCAAGCTGCGCGGCCTGATCGAGCACGCGCGCGGTTTCCGGCGCGAGATAAACCTGACCCGCGCCGGAGCCTTCGACCCGGGGGATTTTCTGCAATTCGGCCGCGACATCCTGGCCGAGGCGTCCAGCGTCCCCGCCCGCGCGCTCGATCAGCTTCGCCGCCAGTCCTTCGCGGTCGTCGAGCAGGACGCGCAGCAGATGAAGGCTTGCGAGCTGCTGATGGTTGCTGCGCAGCGCCAAACTTTGCGCGTTTTGAATGAAACCGCGCGCGCGTTCGGTGAATTTTTCGAGGTCCATCGGCGGTCCGTCCGGAGTGGATTTAACCCCAGACTAAATAAGGGCGCCCGCCGATTTCGCAAGCGGGCCCTGCCCCTCGCGTTAAGGCCTTCCTCGCGTCAGGTCGGCTGCGGACTCGGCGGACGGGCGTCGCCGGCTTCCTCGCCGGCCTGCTCGAAGCCCGCTTCGGGCTGGCCGTCGAGACCGACCGGCATGGACGACGGAACGTTCGGATTGGTCCCCGGCTGACCGCCTTGCGGGGGGCGGGCGCCGCCGTTGCCCTGGCGGTTGGCATTGTCGAAATTGAGGATCCGGTAGTAATGCTCGGCGTGTTGAAGGTAGTTTTCGGCGGCGATGCGGTCGCCCTGCGCGGCGGCGTCGCGCGCGAGCGCCAGGTACTTTTCCAGGACTTGTTGCGCGGTGCCGCGGATTTTGACCTCCGGCCCGCTGCTTTCGTAGCTGTGATGGCGGTGGCCGTGATGGCCGCCGTGACCGTGGAATCGGCGGCCGTTGTTGTTGGGCGGCCTGCCGCCGCGCCTCATGTTCGAACCGTGTTTCATGACACCTGTTGGATTTTGAAAAAGAACGCCCCCGCCTTGGCGACTATCGCCTCGGCGCGTCCGCGCGGCCAAAAACCACTCTCTCGTCGGTCATCGACAACCGGCTATGGGGGAGCGAAAACGGGCAGGTTCCGCGCTTGGCGATCCGAAAAACTCAGCGGATATCGAACCGGCCCATTGAAAAAGCCTAGTCGGGATTCCCCACTTTTCCAACCCCTATTTTGGGGCCGCGCCCGCGCGAACGCGATTTCGCCGGGGCCGTGGCCAGAACGACACACCTGGGCCTGCCCGCGAGATCGCGCCGGATTTCGGCGACGCGGAGGCCGGCGCGGCGGGCCAGGGCGCAAACCGCGCCCTCCTGGCGCCAGCCGATTTCAAGGCATGCGAAGCCGGCGCGCCCAAGCAGGCGGGAAAGCCGGGGCACGATGCGCCGGTAGGCGGCAAGACCGTCCCGGCCCCCCACCAGCGCCGGCTTGGGATCGTAGAAGCGCACCTCGGGTTCGAGGGTCTGCCATTCCCGTGCCGTGACGTAAGGCGGATTGGCGAGAACTATGTCAAACGGACCGACGAGCGCTTTGGTCCAGTCGTTCCGCCGCCAGCGCACCCGGCGCGCGAGGCCGAGCCGGGCTGCGTTCGCCCGCGCGCAGGCGAGCGCCGCCGGTTCCGCGTCCACCCCGAGGCCGGTCGCGCGCGGCAATTCGGCAAGCAGCGCAAGCAACAGGCAGCCCGACCCGGTGCCGAGATCGAGCACGCGGAGCCGGGCGGAGCGATCCCGGACGCGGGCAAGCGCGGCCTCGATCAGGGTTTCCGATTCCGGCCTCGGCACCAGCGTCGCCGCGTTGAGACGAAAGGAGAGGCTCCAGAATTCGCGCTCTCCGGCCAGCCGCGCGAACGGAACCCGCGCCGCGCGCGCGGCGACCAACCGGGCGAAAGCCGCTTCCTCGGGCGGAGCGAGCGGGCCCGCTTTGCGCGCGAATACTTCCGCCGGACTGGCTTGAAGGGCGAGTTCGGCGAGCCGGCGCGCTTCGCGCGGGGCATCCTCGATCCCCGCGCCGGCAAGAACGCGTGCGGCCTCCGCCAAGCGCCGGGCGAGCGGCACCGATAAATAGGTCATGCGATTTCGGCGAGTCGGGCGGCCTGATCGTCGGCGATCAGGGCTTCGACGAATTCGTCCAGTTCGCCGTCCAAGACGCGGTCGATCTTGTGCAGAGTCAGGTTGACCCGATGGTCGGTCACGCGCCCCTGGGGAAAGTTGTAGGTGCGGATGCGCTCGGAGCGGTCGCCGGTGCCGACCTGACTCTTGCGCGCGGCGGCGCGCTCGGATTCGCGCTTTTCACGTTCGTGCTCGTAAAGGCGGGCGCGCAGGAGTTTCATCGCCTTGGCCTTGTTCTTGTGTTGCGATTTTTCTTCCTGGCAGGCGACCATCACGCCGGTCGGAATGTGGGTGATGCGGACCGCGCTGTCGGTGGTGTTGACGTGCTGGCCGCCGGCGCCTTGCGAACGGTAAGTGTCGACGCGCAAATCCTTGTCCTCGATCTTGAGGTCCACGTCCTCGGCCTCGGGCAGCACGGCGACGGTCGCGGCCGAGGTGTGGATGCGCCCGCTCGCCTCGGTCACCGGCACGCGCTGGACCCGATGCACGCCTGATTCGAACTTGAGCCGGGCGAAAACGCCCGCGCCCGCGATCTCGGCGATTCCTTCCTTGAGGCCGCCGAGCCCGGTGTCCGACATCTCGATCGGCTGGAATTTCCAACCATGGCGGTCGGCGTAGCGCTGGTACATGCGGAAGAGATCGGCGGCGAACAACGCCGCTTCCTCGCCGCCGGTGCCGGCGCGCACCTCGAGGATCGCGCTTTTTTCATCGGCCTCGTCCTTCGGGATCAGCAGCAGCCGCACGCGTTTTTCCAATCCCGGGAACTTCTCCTTGAGTGCGAAATATTCGCTTTCGGCGAGCTTTCGCATTTCGCCGTCCGAAGTGTCGTCGGCCATCAGTGCCTTCAGACCCTCGGCCTCGGCGCGCGCCTTATCGAGCGCGTCGATTGCCTCGACCACCGGGCCCAAGTCGGCGTATTCCTTGGCGAGCCTGGCGAAGTCGCGACCCGCGTCGCCGGACGACATCAGGTGCGCGAGTTCGTCGCGCCGCGCCTTGATGCGCCCGAGCTTGTCGTCGATGTTCACGGCTTGCCGTCCTTGTCCGTCCGTCCGTTGTCGCCGAACAGCTCCTTCAGCGCGCGTTCGGCGTCGGCGATGCCAAACCCGGCGCGCGGGTGCGCGGCGAGCGAGCGCAGCGCGCTCGTCGGCGCATGCAGCAGCCGGTTGACCAGCAGCCGGGTCGCCTTGTCGGCGTCGCCGCCCGCGTCCTTGAGCGCGGCGGCGCGCGCGTCCTCGAAGGCGCGGCGCAGGTCCGCGAGCGCCGGCACCGCCTGGCGCATCAAACGATTCTGAAGAAACGCGCGCACTTCGTCCTCGAGCACCTCGCGCGCGCGGGTGCTTTCCTGCTCGCGGCCGGCGCGGCCGCGCATCGCCACCCGTTCCAGATCGTCGAGGGTATAGAGAAACGCGCCGTCCAAGTCATTGACCGCGGGCTCGATATCGCCCGGCACCGCCGCGTCGATCAGGAACATGGGCCGGCGGCGCCGCATACGCAAGGCCTCCTGCACGTGGGCAACCGAAATCGCGCGCGCCCGCCCGCCGAGAGATGCCAGGACCACGTCGGCGCCGGCCAGCCGCTCGACCAGCGGCTCGAACCGGGCCGCGTGGCAGCCGAACCCGCGCGCGGCGGCCTCCGCGCGGCGCGGGTCGGGATGGATGACGGTCAACGCGACGAGTCCCGCCGCCTGAAACTCGCGCGCCATGATTTCGCCCATGTCGCCGCCGCCCAGCACGAGCGCGGCGCGGGGCGCGAGATCGCCGAAAATCTCGCGCGCGATTTCGACCGCAGCGGCGGCGATGGAGACCGGCCGGCGGCCGATGTCGGTTTCGCTGCGGATGCGCTTGCCGGCGGCGAGCGCCGCCTGCATCAAGGCGTCCATTTCCGGACCAGCGAATCCGAGCTCCCGGGCGAGCGCGTACGCGTCCTTGACCTGCCCGAGCACTTCGGGCTCGCCCACCACCAGACTGTCCAAGGATCCGGCAACGGCGAAGGCCTGGCGCACGGCGTCCTCGTCGAGAAGGGCGTAGGTCTGGCCCGTCATCTCCGCGAGCGATACCGCGCCGTGGGCGGCGAGGAGGTCGAGAACGACCCGCGCCGCCGCATCCGGATCGGGGTGCGCCGCCTGCACCTCGATCCGGTCGCAGGTCGAAAGCACGATGCCCTGGCGGATTCCGGCCGCGCGCAAGCGCTCGATGAACCCGGGCAGCGCGTGTTCCTCGATGAACAGCTTGTCGCGCAGCGTGATGCCGCTGGAGCGGTGGTTGACGCCCACGACCACGTAACGTGCGGGAGATTGGTCGCTCATGGCCCCGCTATCGGTCGCGAGCGAGGCGGTCCTCGAGCGCGGACAAGGGCACTTCCGCCTGTTCGCCCGTGGTCATGTCGCGCACCGTGGCGATCCCGCGCGTCAATTCGTTTTCGCCGAGCACGACCGCGATCCGCGCCCCGATCTTGTCGGCGCGTTTCATGCGCTTGCTCATGTTGCCGGAAAACGCCATGTCGGCGGCGATGCCGGCGCGGCGGAGTCGCTGCACGATCTTGAGCGCAGCGGCGGTTTCGGCCGGGCCGACCGGGACCACGGCGACGGGGGGCGCTTCGGACGCGGGCTCGGTCAACAGGAGCGCAAGCCGTTCGATTCCCGCCGCCCAACCGATGCCCGGGGTCGGCGGGCCGCCCAGCTGCTCGACCAAGCCGTCGTAACGACCGCCCGCCAGCACGGTGCCCTGCGCGCCAAGGGCCTCGGTCGTGAACTCGAAGGCGGTATGGCTGTAATAATCGAGGCCGCGCACCAGACGCGGGTTCAACCGGTACGGCACGCCGACAGCTTCCAGCGCGCGGCATAGACCGTCGAAGAACGCCTTCGAGGCATCGTTGAGACTGTCCTCCATCGGCGGCGCGCCGGCGACGATACGCCTGTCGCCTTCGTCCTTGGAATCGAGGATGCGGAGCGGATTGCGCTTGAGCCGCGCCCGGCTATCCTCGGAAAGCTGCGCGTCGAAATCGCGCAAATACGCAACCAGCCTGTCGCGGTAGACGGCGCGGCTTTCCGGATCGCCGAGGGTGTTGAGTTCGAGCGCGCATTTGTCGGCGACGCCAAGCTCCTCCAGCAGATGCCGGCCGAGTGCGATCACCTCGGCGTCGCCGAGCGGATCATTGACGCCGAGCAGTTCGACGCCGATCTGGTGGAATTGGCGCATCCGGCCTTTCTGCGGGCGCTCGTAGCGGAACATCGGCCCGCGATAGAAAAGCTTGAGCGGCAACTGCTGTTGCAGGCCGTTGGAGAGAAACGCGCGCACCACGCCGGCGGTGTTTTCCGGGCGCAACGTGATGCTGTCCCCGCCCTTATCCTGGAACGTGTACATCTCCTTGGTCACGATGTCCGAGGTGTCGCCGAGCGAGCGTGCGAACACGTCCGAGAACTCGAAAATCGGCGTCGCTATTTCGGCGTAGCCGTAACGGAGCGCAAGCGCGCGCGCCGTTTCCTCGACGCGGCGATGGCGGCGCATCTCCTCAGGCAATATGTCGCGGGTGCCGCGAACTGGCTGCAACGCGGGCATGATCGATGCCTCGCTATCGGGACGCGGCGCGCGGGACGGGCGCGGGTTCGCGCGCGGTGTCGCGGCGCGGATAATGACTCGCGACGTAATCCTCGACCATGCGCTGGAAGTCCTCGGCGATGCCGGCGCCGCGCAACGTCGCGACCTTGCGCCCATCGACGAATACCGGCGCCGCCGGTTCCTCGCCGGTGCCGGGCAAGCTGATGCCGATGTTGGCGTGCTTGCTTTCGCCGGGACCATTGACGATGCAGCCCATCACCGCGAGCGCCATGGTCTCGACGCCGTCGTGGGTCTTGCGCCATTCCGGCATGCGCGCGCGCACGTAATCCTGGATCTTGCCGGCCAGTTCCTGGAACACGGTGCTGGTAGTCCGCCCGCAGCCGGGGCATGCGGTGACCAAGGGCGCGAACGAGCGCAATCCCATGGTCTGGAGAATCTCCTGGGCGACGATCACCTCGCGGGTGCGGTCGCCGCCCGGCTCGGGCGTGAGCGAAACGCGAATGGTGTCGCCGATGCCTTGCTGCAACAGAACGGCCATCGCCGCGGTCGAGGCGACGATGCCCTTGGAGCCCATGCCGGCCTCCGTCAAACCGAGATGCAGCGCGTAATCGCAGCGCCGGGCGAGATCGGAATAGACGGCGATCAGGTCCTGCACGGCGCTGACTTTGCACGAGAGCACGATCCGGTCGCGCCCGAGGCCGATCTCTTCCGCGCGCCGGGCACTGTCCAAGGCCGAACGCACGATCGCCTCGCGCATCACCGCGTTTGCGTCCTTGGGCGACGGCAATTTGGCATTTTCATCCATCAGATGCGCGAGCAATTCCTGATCGAGGCTGCCCCAGTTGACCCCGATCCGCACCGGACGGCCGTATTTGAGCGCCATTTCGATCATGGTGCCGAACTGGCGGTCCTTCTTGTCGCGAAAGCCGACGTTGCCGGGGTTGACGCGGTATTTCGCGAGCGCCTCGGCGCAGGCCGGGTGCTCGGCCAAGAGCTTGTGGCCGATGTAATGGAAATCGCCGACCAGCGGCACGGTGACGCCGCGTCGTTCGAGCAGCTCGCGAATGCGGGGCACGGCGCGGGCGCTTTCTTCGCGATCGACCGTGACGCGCACGAGTTCGGAGCCGGCCCGCGCGAGGTCGGCGACCTGCGCCGCCGTCGCCTCGGCGTCGGCGGTGTCGGTATTGGTCATCGACTGGACGACGATGGGCGCGCCGCCGCCGACGATCACGCCGCCGACGGACACGGGAACGCTCTGACGCCGGACTCCCGGCTCGACCGTGCTGGACATGGAAAAACCCGCTTCGACAGTTCGTTAAGTATCGCCTCTCGCAGGCCCGACCGCAATGGCGCGCGCGGACACGTCCGCGCGCCCGATGCGGCGCCCCCTATGCGGGGTCCGCGGGCGCGGTGCTATTCGGATACGGCGGTGCCTTGCTTAAGGCGTTCGGCGTCGAGCGCGATCGAACGTCGGACCGCGCCTTCGGGACCGAGCGACGGTACGGCCGCGCCATCGACGCGGATCTCAAGCGCCCCGGCGTTGCCCGTGAGCAGGCTCAACCCCTCGCGATCGGGCGCCGTGTAGGTCTCGCCCTCGCGCAAGAGCCGGGTGAGGAGAAGCTCGTTGGCGCCGCCGTCGCGCACCTGGATCCAGCTGTCGGCCTTGGCCAGCACCTCGATGCGCGGGCGTTTCGGCTTTTCGGGCGGCGTTGCCGCCGGCGCCAAGGCCGCGATCGCCGTTTGTGTCGCCGTCGGAGCTGCCGCGGGTGGGAGCGAGGAAGCGGACGACGGGACCGGCACCGAGGCAGCCACGGACGGAGGCGCCGGAGTGAGCGTGGGTGCGGGCGCGGCGGCGGTCACGCTGGAAGGTGGGGCGGAAGGCGCAGACTGCGTATCGGCCTGTGCGCCGAACGACGAGGCCGCCGGCGGAGCCACCGATGTGACGATGGGCGAGGACACGACGACGGCAGGAAGCGCAGCCGCCGCCGGCGCCGGAAGAGACACCGGAGACTTGCTCTCGTTGATTGCAGGCAACGCGGTCGCGGTCGCGGCGGGCGGCGGAGCGGTCCGGCCGTCGTCGCGCGCGAGACGCTCCGGAACGGGCGAGACGCGCGCGATCGAATCGCCATCGCGCGACGTTCCCGCGAGATATGCGCCGTAGGCGACCGCCGCCACCACCAAGCCGACCATCACGACCGCTCCGCTCGGCATCGAACTGTCGGACAGCGGCACCGGGAAAGACAACGGTGGTTTTGTGACGGCAATCTCCGTTTCCACGCGCAACCGACGAACTACTTCCTCGCCGTCGAGCCCGAGATAGTTGGCGTAGGTGCGCACGAAGCCCAGCGCGTACGCCGGGCCGGGTAATTCGTTGAAGCGACCGGCTTCGATCGCCTCGAGGTGGCAGAGGCGAATGCGCAGCGCATCCGCGACCTGCGACAACTCCTCTCCGCAACGGACACGGCTTGCGCGCAACAACGCGCCGACGCCTTCACCGCTCTTGGCTTTCGTTTCTTCCATCAGTCCGGCCAAAACGAGTTCTCCGTTTTCTCGCGCGCGGTGAAAGGAATTTTGCAAAAAAATCGAGTAATTTCAAGAGCAAATGGATTTTCGCCGAAAATTACACCGCGAGCCCGCGCTGGCGCGCAAACCTTTCGAGCGCCGCGCGCGGCGGTTCCCGGCCGTCGCCGGTGACGGTCTGCAGTAACGCCTTGACCTCGTTAAGGTTAACCGACCGGATCATGTCCTTGATGAGTCCGATCGCCGGCGGTGACATGGACAGGTCGCGAAAGCCCAAGCCGATCAAAGCCAGCGCCTCGAGCGGACGGCCGGCCATTTCTCCGCACAACCCCACCGGGCAGCCGGCGCGCCCGGCGCGCGCGACGATATCGCCGAGGCATGTAAGCACCGGAGGCGACAGGGGGTCGTAGCGTTCCGCCAATCCCGGCGCGGTACGGTCGCTGGCGAACAGAAATTGCAGGAGATCGTTGCTGCCGACGGAAACGAAATCCGCGCGCGCAAACAGAGCCTCCAGATCGAACAGCAGCGAGGGCACTTCGAGCATCGCGCCGACACGGAACGGTTCGGGAAGCCTTCGTCCGGCCTTGCGCTCGCGCGCGATCTCGCGTTCGAAGATCGCGCGCGCGGATTCGAATTCCTGAACCGTAGCGATCATCGGGAACATGACGCGCAATTCGCTACCCGCCGCCGCCTGGATAAGCGCGCGCGCTTGCTGACGCAGGATCGCGGGCCGGTCGAACGCGACCCGGATCGCCCGCCAGCCCATCGCCGGATTTTCTTCGCCCGCGCGGTCCCAATAGGGCGCCATTTTGTCGCCGCCGACGTCGAGCGTGCGAAAGACAACCGGTTTTCCCCTGGCCTGCTCGCGGACGCGCACGTAGAGATCGCGCTGGGCGGCGACATCGGGAAACGTCGGCCGGACCAGAAACGGAATCTCGGTGCGGTAGAGACCTACTCCGTCGGCGCCGAATTCGTGCATCAGGCTCATGTCGAGCAAAAGACCGGCGTTGATGTTGACCGCGATTCGCACTCCGTCACGGGTGACGGCGGGTTCGTCGCGTCGCTCGACGTAACCGGCGCGCCGCTCGGCACCGGCGCGAATCGCGTCGCGGAACGCTTTTTTCACGTCCTCGCCGGGGCGAACGATCACCTGGGCGTTGTCGCCGTCGACCACCACGTCGTCGCCCGGCTCGATCTCGGCGAGCGCGCGGGCGCAACGGCCGACGATCGGGATTTCGAGCGCGCGCGCGAGCAACGCGGCGTGCGACGTCGCCGAGCCTTCTTCCAGCACCACGCCGCGCAAACGGGCGGGATCGAAGTCGAGCAACTCGGCGGGTCCGAGCGCGCGGGCCACCAGCACAATGTGTTCGGGCAAGGCCGGACGCGGGCCGCCGTCGCGCCCGGGCGCGCCGTCGATCAGATGCTGGATCAGCCGGTTGGCGAGATCGTCGAAATCGTCCACCCGTTCGCGCAAATAGGGATCGTCGACCTGGGCCAGTCGCGCGCGGATGTCGTTCTGGACCTTTTGCACCGCCGCTTCGGCGGTCAGGCCGCCGTCGATCGCCGCCTCGATCCGGCCGAGCCAACCGGCGTCCTCGGCGATCATCCGGTAGGTGTCGAGCACGTCGCGGTGCGCGCCGGCGGCTTTCAGTTTTCCCGCGCCGAACAGTTCGTCGAGAGCGCCGTGCATGTCGGCGAAGGCGCGCCCGAGCCGCTCGCGTTCGGCTGCCGGATCGTCGGCGACCATGCGATCGATGGCAAAGCGCGGGCGATGCAGAACTGCGGTGCCCAGGCCGACGCCGGGGGAAAGTCGCGTGCCGACGAGCCGTTGCGGCTTGGTCGCAATCACGCCCGCCTCGCGCGCGCCGGCCGCCTGACCGAAGCGCGCGCCCGCGATCATCTCGGCGAGCACCATGGCCACCGTCTGGAGGGTTTCCACTTCCTCGTCGGTGTAATGGCGCCGGGTCCGATTTTGGACCGCGACCACGCCGACGACAAAGCCGTCGCGCAGGATCGGCACGCCCATCATCGAGTGGTAGATTTCCTCGCCGGTTTCCGGTCGGTAGGCGAAATTGGGGTGGGCCTGGGCGTCGGCGAGCGCGAAAGGCCGCGCGCCGGCGGCGATATCCCCGACGATGCCCTCGCCCACCTTCAGCCGGGTCCGGTGCACCGCCTCGGGCTTCAAGCCCTGGGTCGCGAACAACTCCAACACGTCGCCCGGCCGGCGGACATAGATCGAACACACCTCGGCCACCATGTCGGCGGCGATCACGGCGACGAGCCGCTGAAGGCGGCTGCCGGCGTCGCCCGGCCCGGCCATAACGTCGCGCACGCGCGCAAGCAGGCGCCGCGACGCCGGTTGCGTCTTGGACGAATGAAACGGCGGATGCGAATCGTGCGGGATCATGCTCGCGATCGCCTGAAATCCGGCGGGACCGCCCCTTTGCGATCCCTCCGCCGCCGCCTTAGTCGGCGTCGAGACCGTAGGCCGAATGCAGCGCGCGGACGGCGAGTTCGGTGTATTCCTCGGCGATCAGAACGCTGATCTTGATTTCCGACGTGGTGATCGCCTGGATGTTGATGCCTTTCTCGGCGAGCGCGCGGAACATGCCGAGCGCGACGCCGGCGTGGCTGCGCATGCCGACGCCGATAACCGAGACTTTGACCACGTTCTTGTCTTGGATCAGCCCGGCGTAGCCGAGGTCCTTCTTGCGCGCCTCCAGGATGGCGACGGCGCGATCCAGGTCCGCCTTGGTCACGGTGAAGGTGAGATCCGTGGTCTTGCCGTCGGCGGAGACGTTCTGGACGATCACGTCGACGTTGACATTGGCGTCCGCGAGCGGGCCGAATACGGCCGCGGCCACGCCGGGTCGGTCGGCAACCGCCGCGAGCGTGATTTTCGCTTCATCGCGGCTGTAGGCGACGCCGCTGACCAGGGCTTTTTCCACGATTTCGTCCTCGTCCACCACCAGGGTTCCGGGCGCGTCGGAGAAACTCGACAGCACCTGCAGCCGGACGCCCTGCTTCATCGCCAGTTCGACCGAGCGCGTCTGCAGAACCTTCGCGCCGACCGAAGCCATTTCGAGCATTTCTTCGTAGGTGATTTTATCGAGCTTCCTCGCTTTGGCAACGATGCGCGGATCGGTGGTGTAAACCCCGTCCACGTCCGTATAAATGTCGCAGCGGTCGGCCTTGAGCGCGGCCGCCAGCGCCACCGCGCTGGTGTCGGAGCCGCCGCGCCCGAGCGTGGTCACCCGCCCGTTTCGCGTCACGCCCTGAAAACCGGGCACGATCGGCACCTCGCCCGCGGCCATCGCCGCCAGCAAATCCTCGGCCGCGATCGAGTCGATGCGCGCCTTGCTATGGGCCTCGTCGCTCATGATCGGAATTTGCCAGGATAGCCAGGAGCGCGATTTAAGGCCGAGCGCTTGCAGCGCGAGCGCGGTCAGGCCCGTGGTCACCTGTTCGCCGGTTGCCACCACCACGTCGTATTCGCGATCGGCGGCGAGCGCCGCGCCGGGGTCGTGCGCCGCGCGACCGCGGAGTTCGTTGACCCAGGTGACCAGTTGGTTGGTGACCCCGGACATGGCCGAAACCACCACCGCAACCTCGTGACCGGCGTCGCGCTCGCGCTTGACGCGCGCGGCCACCGCCCGGATGCGCTCCAGGTCCGCGACCGAGGTGCCGCCGAATTTCATCACGATCCGCGCCATGGGAGCCTTTCGCTCGTGGATGCGGGTTGCGCCGTGGAAAGCGGGGTTACATACTCTGTCGGCACCCGACTGGCAATAAGCCGACATGGCCGCTCCCCGCACCCGCTTGCGCCCGACGCCCCGGCGCTACCCCTCGACGCGAGACGAGGACGAAATCGCCCGCTTCGAGGCCGACGCCGGGGATTGGTGGCGATCCGACGGCGCCTTCGCGGCGCTGCACCGCCTCAACCCGGTCCGCATCGCCTTTATCCGCGACGCCGTCTTGGCGCACTTCGGGCGCTCCGGTAGGGGCGCGTCATCCAAATATGCGCGCGGGGATTCGCCCGCGCGCCCGTTGAAGGGCCTCGACGTGCTCGATGTCGGCTGCGGCGGCGGCATCGTGTGCGAGCCGCTCGCCCGGCTCGGCGCGCGCGTGACCGGGATCGACGCCGGCGCCGACAACGTGCGCGCAGCCGCCCTGCACGCCCGCGCCTCGCGTCTCGACATCACCTATCGCACCGCCGCGCCCGAAGACTTGATTCGCGACAAGGCCCGCTTCGACGTCGTGCTCAACATGGAGGTGATCGAGCACGTCGCCGAGCCGGGCGCGTTCGTCGAAACCTGCGCCGCGCTGGTGCGGCCGGGCGGGCTGATGGTGCTCGCCACCCTCAACCGCACGCTGAAGTCGCTGCTGCTCGGCAAGATCGCGGCGGAATACGTGCTCGGCTGGATACCGCCCGGTACCCACGATTGGAGCAAGTTCGTCCGGCCGGACGAACTGGCGGGCATGCTTGCGAACGCGGGGTGCGTCGCCATCCGCCGGGCGGGTGTCGCGTTCGATCCGTGGCGGGGCGAATGGCGTCTCGCCGACGATCTCGGCGTCAATTACATGATGGCGGCGGCGAAAGAGAGAAAGCGCGATCCAGCGCGGCGGCGCGGGCCGGCGCGGCCTGTTCAGCTGTCGCGACGGGGACGGCCCGGCAGGGGAAAAACCTCAATGCCCTCGTCGTCGAGGCGGCGGGTGTCGTCCGGGCTGGCCTCGCCGTAGATGCCGCGCTCCGGCTTCTTTTCGCCGTAATGAATGCGGCGGGCTTCCTCGGGAAAGGCGTCGCCGACGTAATCGCAGTTCTCCTCGACGTGACGGCGGATCTTGCCGAACGCCTCCGCCACTTTGCCGGCGATGGTGTGGGCGGCGTCATCCTTGGACTCCACATCGCCGCGGCTTCCGACCACGCCCCTGCCGATGACGTTGGGCGCCATCGGCGCCTTGGCGATCTTGGTCGAGCCGCAAAACGGGCATTCGACCGCGCCCTTGCGATTCTGCGCCTCGAAGCCGGCGCTGCCCTTGAACCAGGCTTCGAACTCGTGATTTTTCGCGCAGCGGAGTTGATAAAGGATCATGGTCCGAAAACTTGGCATATCCGGGGGTGTTTTAAAATGGGAAATGTCCGGGACGCCGGAACGGATTTCCGACCATCACCGTGTCAGACGGCTCCGATCCACGCCATAAGGTCCCGCGCGCGGTGCTTCCATGTGTGATGTTGCGCCTGCCAAGCCCGACCGTTGGCCGCGATCCGCTCCGTCTCCCGATTGCGCGCGAGCCGACGGCCGATGTTGTCCGCCGCGTCGGCCATGTCGAGTCGAATAACCGCCTCCTCGGGGGCGTGCGCATCGAACCAGCGCGTCGGCACGGTCGCGGCCGCCGCGCCCGCGGCTTGGGCGTCGAATACCCGCTCGTGGGTTCCGTGAAATCCGGTGCAGGCGTTGAGCACGATCTTCGCGCGCGCCATCAACGCCTGAATCTCGTCCGCCGGACGCACGCCGAGAAAAACGAAACCGCAGTCCGCGTGACGCGCGGCAAACGCGTCCCATCCGCCCCCGGCCACGGTCACCGGCAGCCCTCGAAGCGACTCCAACAGTCGCCAGCGCGCATGGGCTCGCAAATAAACGTCGAGCGTCGCGAAGTACGGATGGATCGCGTAGGGGTTCCTGACATCGAGCCGGCCGCCGAGAATCTCTTCGATGGCCGCGGTCAACGGGCGCAGCGGCGCGGCGAGGTGGTTTTCGAGCACCGCGTTCAATTCCGCGGCGACCTTGGCGCCGTGTCGGATCCAGCTTTCCCGCGTCCGTTCCGGATTCTCGCATCCGGTGGCCGGAAACAGGAGCGCAATGTCGCGCTCCGCCCACGGCCGGCCCGATCCCGGCTCGGCCGCGTGCGGCAAATGGCGAACCGCAATCGCCGGCGCGACGGCATGCCAATAGTCGAGATCGCAATCGGACACCGTAGTGACGATCCGCCGTCGGATCGGAACCAAAACCTGATCGGCGTAGCCGACCAGCGGGTCGAAATAGATCGAAACCAACGGAAGCCCGATCCGGTCGAAGAGGTTGTTCTCGGCCCTGAGATCGAGACCGAGACCGGTCGCGCTGACGAAGAAATCCGCTTCGCCGCCTGCGACCGCCCGCCGCAACGTTTCGGCGAAGTCCGGCCGGCGAACGTCGAGCAGGGACGCACCCACGCCGCAAGCGGCGAGGCCCCGCGCCAATCCCGCCAGCATGCGTGCCACGTTGCCGTGGAGTACGTCGCCGGTGAACAGTATGGCCTTCTTCATTCGTAGGGTTTCGAACCGTGAACTCCGACCGTCGGGGAGTATATTCGGCGGCAGGCGAAATCGTGCATAATGATGATGGTCCCGCCCGACATGATGCCCGAATCCGCAAAGACCGACGACGAGCTCCGCGCCCGCCACCTGCGCGTGGCCGAGCCGTCCCCCTGGGTCGCGCGTTTCGCCCACCTGGTTCCGGCCAAGGGCTTGGTGCTCGATCTCGCCTGCGGCGGCGGACGACACGCGCGCTATTTCGCCGGGCGCAGCCACCCGGTAGTGGCGCTCGACCGCGACACGACGGCGCTCAGGGAATCCGCTCCGGCCGGCGTCGAAATCCTCACCGCCGATCTCGAGAACGGCGCGCCGGTGTTCGATCCGCCCGGTCCGCTCGCCGGACGCGCGTTTGCCGGCATCGTTGTCGTCAATTATTTGTATCGCCCGCTTTTGCCCCGGCTACTCGCCCTGCTCAATCCCGGCGGCGCGTTGATCTACGAAACCTTCGCGCGCGGCAACGAACGCTTCACCCGGCCGCGCAATCCCGATCACCTGCTGAAGGCGGGCGAGCTGCTGGAATTCGCGCGCGGCAGGCTCCAGGTCGTCGCCTACGAGCACGGGATAGTCGAGGGCGATCCGATCCCCGGCGTCAAACAACGCCTCGCCGCCGTCAACGACCTCGGACGTTCGACCCGCGCGGCGGCGGGCGAATCCCTGCCGCCAAATGACAAAGGCCGCGAGGATTCGCTCGCGGCGGGCGAGCCGGAACCGCATCCGCTCGCTTAGGAAAACTCCCGATCGCTCGAAATCGCCGGCACCTTGGCGCGCGCCTCGGCAACGCGGGCCGGGTCGATGCGCGCGACCACTATGCCCGGCTCCTCGCCGCCGTCGGCGAGCACTTCGCCCCACGGATCGACGATCAGCGAATGGCCATAGGTCTTGCGCCCGTCCGCATGCTCGCCGCATTGGGCCGGAGCGAAGACGAAGGTGCCGTTTTCGATCGCGCGCGCGCGCAGCAACACGTGCCAGTGCGCCCGTCCGGTCGGCCGGGTGAAGGCCGCCGGCACCGAAAAGAAGTCCGCGCCCCTTTTCGCCAGGGCGCGGTAGAGCTGCGGAAAGCGCATGTCGTAGCAGACGGTCATGCCGAGCCGCCCCCACGGCAGGTCCGCCGTCACCGCCCGATCGCCGGGGCGATAAGTGCGCGATTCGTGGTAGCGCTCGCCCTCGCCCAGATCGACGTCGAACATGTGAATCTTGTCGTAGCGGGCGGCGACGGTTCCGTCGGGCGCAAGCAGGAACGAGCGGTTGGCGACGCGCTCCGGCTCGCTCTCGGTCTTGACCACCAGCGAGCCCGCGAGCAGCCACGCCCCGGTTTTGCGCGCAAGATCGCGAAACGCCGCCAATGCCGGGTCTTCCGCCTCGGGCCGCGCCTTGGCCAGCACGGCGTCGCGCTTCGGCTCCAGCATGTTGACGATTTCCGGCAGCAGAATGAAATCGGCGCCCCGGTCGCGCGCGCGTCGGACCAGATCGACGGCGACGGGGATATTAATGTCGGGTTCGCGCGCCGAGGTGATCTGTACGCAGGCGACGGTGAAAATTGCTCCGGGCACTTGGTCGGCCCTCGCCTCAGGCCGCGAGGCCCAACAGCGTATCGAGCTTGCCCTGGCGATCGAGGGCGTGGAGATCGTCGGACCCGCCGATGCTTTTGCCGTCGATGAAGATTTGCGGCACCGTGCGCCGGCCTTCCGCGCGCTTCAGCATTTCGTCGAGCTTGCCCGGCGTGACGTCCACCTCGTATTCGGTGTAGGCGACACCCTTCTTGTCGAGCAGCGCCTTAGCCCGCCGACAATAGGGGCAGAGCGCGGTGGTGTAGATTTCGATCTTGGGCACGGTTTTCTCCTTCCGCTCGGTCGCTTGATATAGACCGGGCCCCCGCGCCAATCTAGGGGGGCCGGCCGCAGGAGCCCCCGATGTCCAGCCGCCTCGTGATCGTTTTTTGCCTGGTTCTGCCGCTCGCCTGGACGGGCGCGGCTTTCGCCGATCCCGTGGTCGGGCCGAGGCCGCAGGCGGTGGACGATATCCCGAGCGAAGGCGCGCCCGGCCACCGGGTGGAAACCTGGATCGGGGGGCTGGAGGCGCCCTGGTCGCTCGCGTTTCTGCCCGACGCGCGCGCGGGCGAATCCCCGCGCGCATCATCGAATGATGGGCCCCTATCGGGGCGCGCCCTGGTCAGCGAGCGGCCGGGTCGTATCCGCCTGATCCAAAACGGCGCGCTAAGGCCCGAACCCTACGCCCGGATCGACGTCGCCACCGGCGGCGAAGGCGGCCTGATGGGCTTGGCGCTCCATCCCGATTTTCCGCGGGCACCTTTCGTCTACGTCATGCACACCTATTTTCCGGGGCCGCTGCCGGCGTTCGCCCGCCGCAACAAGGTCATCCGCCTCCGCCATCTCGGCGATACGGGCGCGTTCGATCGCGTCGTGCTCGACGGCATTCCGGGCGCCCTCAACCACAACGGCGGGCGGATCGGCTTCGGCCCCGACCGCATGCTCTACGTAACGACCGGGGAAATCTACGAAGCGGAGCTGGCCCAGGACCCCGCTTCCCTCGCCGGAAAAATTCTGCGCGTCACCCCCGAAGGCGACGTTCCCGCCGACAATCCCATTTCCGGATCGCCGGTCTGGTCGCTCGGCCACCGCAACCCGCAAGGGCTCGCCTGGCAGCCGGCGAACGGGGACCTGTTCGCCTCCGAGCACGGACCGTCGGGCGAATTTGGCCTCGGCGGCCACGACGAAATCAACCTGATCCTCCGGGGAGCCAATTACGGCTGGCCGCGCGCCGTCGGCGCGCCGAACGTGGCGGCCTACCGCGATCCGCTGGTGGTCTGGAAGACGCCGACCACGCCGCCCTCGGGCATCGCCTTCTGGCGCGGCGATCTTTACGTCGCGACGCTCCGCAGCCAAGCGCTGATGCGCATCGCGCTCGCCCGCGCCGGAAACGATTACCGGATCACGCGCATCGAGCGCTGGTTCGCGCACGGTGACAATCGTCCCGGGCGGCTGCGCGACGCCGTCGCCGGGCCCGACGGGGCGCTGTACGTGCTCACCAACAACCGCGACGGCCGCGGGCGGCCGCGCGAGGGCGACGACCGGATTCTGAGAATCACTCGACCCTGATCACGCGGGCGAGCGTCAGCACGTCGACGGCGGAAGCGCCGGCGGCCATCAGCGCGCGGGCGCAGGCGTTGGCGGTCGCGCCGGTGGTCAGCACGTCGTCGATCAGCAGGATTCGCCGCCCGGCGACGCGGGCCTTTTCCGGCACCGCGATCGCGCCCCGGAGGTTGCGTTCGCGCGCCGACGGATTCAGTTTTCCCTGCGCGGGCGTGCGGCGGCGGCGCGCCAACAACCCGGCCTCGACCGGAATCCCCGTCCGTTCCCCGAGCGCGCGCGCGAGCAGCGCCGCCTGATTGTAGCGGCGCGCGAACAACCGCGTCCAATGCAGCGGCACCGGCGCCAGCACGTCGGCGTCGGCCAGCAGTTCGGCGCCCGCGCGCTGCAACCAGGTGCCGAAGGCGGGCGCGGCGTCGGTGCGGTCCCCGTGCTTGAAGCCGAGAATCAGGCCCCGGCTTGCCTCGTCGTAGACGAACGCGGCCCGGGCGCGGGCGAACGCCGGCCGCTCGGCCGCGCACGCGCCGCAGAGCGCGCCGGGGCCCGGATCGGCCTCGAACGGAACGCCGCACGCTTCGCATACCGGCCGGGCGAGGAAACGAAGTCCGCGCCAGCAGTCCGCGCACAGCGCCTCGCTCTCCACCACCCGACCGCACACCAGGCAGCGCGGCGGCAGCAGCGCGTCGAGACCCCAGCGGATCGCCCGGGCGATCCCGCTGCCGGCGGCGTCGTGCACGGCAACCCTTTCTTGTGCCATATATAACGAGCATGTCGGAAATACCCGTGGTCTTCAATCGCCGCGCCGTGCGCCGCCACCGCGACCGCGCCGCCGCCCGCTTCGCCGAACACGACTTCCTGTTCCGCGAGGTGGCCGAGCGCCTGCTCGACCGCCTCGACGACGTGACCCGCGCCTTTCCGCTCGCCCTCGACCTCGGCTGCCGCGCGGGCGCTATCGGCCGGATGCTGGGCGGGCGGGGCAAGGTCGAAACCCTGATCCAGTGCGATCTGTCGGAGGCGATGGCGAATGCCGCGAGCGGCCTTGCCGCCGTCGCCGACGAGGAAGCCCTGCCGTTCGCGCCCGCAACCTTCGATCTGGTCTTAAGCGCGCTCGCGCTTCACTGGACCAACGACCTGCCCGGCGCGCTGCTGCAAATCCGGCGCGCCCTCAAGCCCGACGGCCTTTTCCTCGGCGCGCTGTTCGGCGCCGACACGCTGCAGGAGCTGCGCCGCGCGCTGACCGAAGCCGAATTGGAGGTCGCGGGCGGGGCCAGCCCCCGCGTCGCGCCGTTCGCCGACGTGCGCGATTTGGGCGCGCTGCTGCAGCGCGCGGGCTTCGCGCTGCCGGTCGTCGACCGCGACACGATCACCGTCTCCTACACCGACCCCCTGCGCCTGATGCGGGACTTGCGCGGCATGGGCGAAGCCAATGCGGTCGCGGCGCGCCCCAAGCGGTTTTCGCGCCGTGCCCTGTTCGCCGCCGCGACCGAGCGTTATCTTCGCGTTTCGCGTGGCGCCGGGTCCGATGGCCGCGTGCCGGCGACCTTCCAGGTGATATTCCTGACCGCCTGGGCCCCGCACCCCGGCCAGCAACGGCCCTTGAAACCCGGCAGCGCCACGACTCGCCTCGCCCAAGCCCTCGACGCCGAAACCCGGAACCCGCGCCGATGAAATTTCCGACGCCCCTGGTGCGCGGCACGCTGCTCAGGCGCTACAAGCGCTTCCTCGCCGATGTCGAACTCGACGGCCGCGGGACGGTGACCGCCCATTGCGCCAACCCGGGCTCGATGCTGAGCGTAAACGCGCCCGGCTCGGAGGTATGGCTCTCCCAATCTCCCGACCCCGCGCGCAAGCTCCGTTATTCGTGGGAGTTGATCCGGGTCGGCGACACGCTCGTCGGCATCAACACCCAGCATCCCAATCGGCTGGTGGAGGAGGCGATCCACTACAAAAAAATTCCCGAGCTCGCCGGGTACGCCGCCTTGCGCCGCGAGGTGCGCTACGGCACGAATTCGCGCATCGACCTGCTGCTCGAAGATCCGCAGCGGCCTTCGTGCCACGTCGAGGTCAAGAACGTGACCATGAAACGCGACCTTGCGCCGTCCGCGCCGGCGGAGTTTCCCGATTCCCCGACCGCGCGCGGGAAAAAGCATCTCGATGAACTCGCCCGGGTGGCGGCCCGCGGCGGGCGGGCGGTGATGTTTTTTCTGGTCCAGCGCCAGGACGCCCGCGCCTTTGCCGTGGCCGCCGATATCGACCCGGCCTACGCCCGGGGGCTCGCCCGCGCCAAGGCCGAGGGCGTCGAGGTGCTGTGCTACGGTTGCCGCGTGAGTCCACGCGAAATCCACCTCGCCGGCCCGCTTGTCATCGGACTTTAGCTTGCGATCCGGCTTTAGCTTGGGGGTCGCTCCGGGCATAATGCGGGTTCGGGTCACGTCATGAACAACAATATGGATTTCGGCGAACGGCAAAGCGCGCACCGCGCCCCCCGCCACGTCAAGATTCACGGGGCGGAGGATTTCGCCGCCATGCGCAAGGCGGGAAGACTCGCCGCCGAGGTGCTCGACTTCGTCACCCCTTACGTCAAGCCCGGGGTAACGACCGAGGCGCTCGATCGCCTCTGCCACGATTTCATCGTCGGCGCGGGCGCCGTGCCGGCGCCGCTCAATTACCGCGGCTTTCCGAAATCCATCTGCGCGTCGGTCAACCACGTCGTCTGCCACGGCATTCCCGGTCCCAAGACGCTGGAGAACGGCGACATCGTCAACCTCGACATCACCGTGATCCTGGACGGCTGGTACGGCGACACCAGCCGCATGTTCTATGTGGGCGAGGTGGGCGTGAAGGCGCGCAGGCTGGTGGAAGCGACCTTCGAGGCGATGTGGAAGGGGATCGAGGCCGTGCGGCCGGGAGCGACGCTCGGCGATATCGGCCACGCCATCCAGATGCACGCCGAGGCGCGGCGCTTTTCCGTGGTGCGCGATTTCTGCGGTCACGGCATCGGGCGCGTGTTTCACGACGCGCCCAACATCATGCATTTCGGCAAACCCGGCGAAGGCCTGGTCTTGAAGGCCGGCATGTTCTTCACCATCGAGCCGATGATCAACGCCGGGCGCTTCGAGGTGAAGATCCTCGACGACGGCTGGACGGCGGTGACGCGCGATCGTTCGCTGTCGGCCCAGTTCGAGCACACCGTCGGCGTCAACGCCGACGGCTATGAAGTGTTCACCCTGTCGCCCAGGGGCTGGCACCAACCGCCCTACCCCGCGCCTTGACCGCGCCCGAGGGCAAATCCCCCCATGCCGGCCATCGCCGACGGCTGCGCGATCGATTCCTCAAGGGCGGCTCGGGCGCGCTTGCCGACTATGAATTGCTGGAATTGGTCCTCTGTCTCGCCCACCCGCGCGGCGACACCAAGCCGCTGGCCAAGCGCCTGATCGCCCGCTTCGGCTCGTTCGCCGCCGTGCTCGCCGCCGAATCCGAACGCGTCCGCGAGGTCGAGGGCGCCGGCGAGACCACCGCCGCCGCTCTCGCCGTGGTGCGCGCGGCGGCCGAACGGCTGGCGCGCGAGGAGGCGATGGTCAAGCCCGTGCTGTCGTCCTGGCAGGCGCTGACCGATTACCTGCGCGTCAGTATGGCGCGCGAAACCCGCGAGCAGTTCCGCGTGCTGTTCCTCAATCGCAAGAACATGCTGATCGCCGACGAGGTCCAGGGTCAGGGCACCATCGACCATACGCCCCTCTATCCGCGCGAGGTGGTCAAGCGCGCCCTCGAGCACGGCGCCGCCGCGCTCATCCTCGTCCACAACCATCCGAGCGGCGATCCGACGCCCTCCAAGGCCGACATCGCGATGACGCGCGAGGTCAAGGACGCCTGCGCCAAGCTCGGCATCGTGCTGCACGATCACCTGATCGTGTCGAAGCACGGCACGGCATCCCTGAAGTCGATGGGGATGTTGTAGGACTCAGGGCGCCCGTGGCGACCGGCGGGCCGCCCAAAAGCAGAACGCCGGAATGGCGATCCATTGCAATAACGGCGTAAGACCGGTCCCCCACGGCGGCACCACCGGCATCGCCTCGGCATAAGCCCAGCTTTGGCGCACCACGGTGTTGAGCCATTCGCTGTAGATCGTGTAGGCGATTCCGGCGGTGACGGTCACGGCGGCGACCGTGCCGAACCGCTCCGCCGGCCAGCGGGACCGGCCGCACGCGACCAGCGCCAAGGCCAACGCCGCCGCCGCGATGCCGAGATCGCCGGCGGTGCAGTGAACGACCGCCCACGCCATTTCGCCGGGCGAGGCGGTCGTCCACAGAGTGTAGAGCGGCAGCTGCGCGGATTCCCAAACGAGATGGCCGACGGCCCCCGCCGCCAGATAGCGGCGGAAAGCCGCCAGCCAGTTCGCCGGCGAATCCAAAGTCGTCGCCATCCGTATCATCAAAGGCCTCCCGGCACTTCACCTTCCGATGTCGATCACGTGCTGAAAGGTTCCATCGGGAAGGCGAATATCGATTCGCCACCGCCCGGACATGGTGACCGGTCCCGTCGCGCGATACACGCCGGGCGCCAGATGTTCGACCGTCGCACGGGTTGGAGGCATCGCATGCCCGACCATTTCAAAACCGACATCGACCCGGGCATCTTTCGGCATGGGGCCATTGTTTCGATCCTGGACCTGGAATTCGATGCGGACTATGCCCATCGGCGTCTCGATCAGGCGCCCGCGCACGGTCCACGCCGGGGTCCGCCCCTCGAAGGTGCCGGCGGCAGCAATGGTCCCGAGCGCTGGCGCGTTCGGCCGGCCGGCCGACGAACCGCTGCCGTCCCCGAAAAATAGGACAACGGCAAGAAAGCTTCCGGCCACCGCCAGAATTAATCCGAAGACGATGAAGAAGAACGCTCGCGACAGCATTGGTCTACCCGCTCGCAATCTTTGCCGGATTCGGGGCCACCCGGCTATGGCCGCGTATCCGCGGGGTCGCGCCCGACCTCAAGGCGGCGCCGCCCACGCATTATCCTGTTGACCGGATTTTCCCAGGCACTCGTAACGCCAGATCGCCGCCGGCGGCAAGTTCAGCCATATATGGTCCGCACGGATGACTTTCAATTTCAGCCGCCGAATGATCGGTTCGGAAACCGGCGGAAACGGGCCATATGTAAACTGGATGAACGGTCCTTCGGTCGCCATCAACCGAAAAGCGGATTTCAGGATCGCGCCCTGCTGACGGATGCTCATGAACAAAAACGGCAGACTGGACACGACGGCGGCAGCCCGGGTCACGCCTGCCTCCCGTGCAATCTTCCCGAGTCGCGACGCGTTGCTTTCGACGACATGAGCCCCTCGGAAACGGCGGCGCAGATGTTCCGCCATGCGACTGTCGAACTCCACGATCAACATCCGCTCCGGCCGAACGCCGGAATTGATGAGTGCTTCCGTCACCGACCCCGTTCCGGCGCCCAATTCGACGATCGTGCCCCTGGTTCGCCCGTCGATCTGCCGCGCCAGCGCCTCGGCGAGCGGACGGCCGCTGGGTAAGACCGAGCCCGTGCGCAGCGGGTTGCGGAACCAGCGGGACAAGAACAGCCAAGCCGGAACGGCCAGATCGGTCATCACGCCGTTTCGAACCGACGCCAGCGGCATTCCATCGACAGCTTGCGCCGTCATGTCTTGTACTCGACGGTCGTAATCATGTCGGCCGCCATGTGGCGCGGGTTGTGGTAATGGAGCGCCCGGTGCCGCGGTAGCAACGGGCGAGGCCAAGAACTGAGGGCGGGAAAGCGTGGTCATGACAAAACTCCCAGCTGTTAAGAACGGCGCCACCGGCCGACGCCGATGGCGCCCGACACCATGCGGCGCCGGTTCAATCAGTCCTGGGTCGTAAGTTTGGGAGGTCGGTATTCGGGGTGGACGATCCGCGCTGGTCCAAGATCGATGGCCGCCCACCGCACGACGCCCGCTTCGTCGTCGGACACGACCGCACTTGCGCGCGGCGGTCCGGCAAACGAGCAGTGGGCGCTGGCTTCGCACTGCTGGACGATGTTGTGGCTGTTTTTGGGCAAATCGTGGTCACTCGATCCGGCAACGCCGATGACAGCCATCCTGCTCGCATCCGCTTGGGCGGACGAAAGGTGGCCGTAATGAAGGAGAACGCCGAACGCAACCAGCAGACCCATAACGGCGCCAAGCCAACGCCCCCGCGCCGGCCAGCAACCGCGTCGCCTCCTGTCGTCGTCTCCGCCCGTCACGTCCCGATCCCTTACGTCCGCCGATCTCGGATGTGCCCCGGAAAACCCTTACGATGGTGACATCCCGCAGTCAAAATATATCCCTGGGCCCGACGCAAATCGAGAGCCTCCGTTTACTTCCATATGCCGTGGGGCGTGTGGCTCCGTTGATCTCGCGAATTGCGAAACCACACCCCCGACTTGCCGCCGGATTTAGTCCACGATCGATATCAACCGGCGTCGCAGATCCTCATTGCTTGGGCATGCCCGGCATGGGTGCCGCCCCGGACCCTTGCCCCATACCCTGACCTGGCCCCATTCCTGACCCGGGCCCCATACCCTGTCCCATGCCTTGGCCCATCGTGCCCTGGCCCTGGGGCATCGATCCGCCGCCCATCATTCCCCCGCCCATATGGCCGGGCGGCATCATTCCGGGTTGCATCATTCCCTGGCCCGTCATACCCCCGCCGCCGGGCGCCGCCGCGCCGGGCTGAATGGCGACGCCGAGCTTGTCGAGAGTCGCCTTGTCGGGCTCGCCGGTGACGGGCAGATGGTGCTGCGACTGGTACTTGCGGACCGCCTCGCGCGTCGCGCCGTCGAGCACGCCATCGGTCTTGACCGCGATCCCTTGCTTGTTGAGCGCCTCCTGCAGCGCCTTGATGGTGGCCGAAGAAAGCCCCGAAGGCGCGGTTGGCGCCGGCGCCTGGGCGAAAACGGGAACCGGCGTCCCTCCGGTCACTCCGGCCGCCAGCACAACGGCCGCAATCGCAATCAAACGCGGGATCATCGAAGTCTTCATGGCACGTTTCCTTTCATGGTTGGCGAAAATCCCCTCCAGGCACGCACACGACCTCAAAACCAGAATCGCACGCCGGCGACGACCGAGCGGTTGTCCGCCCGGTTCCCCTCTTCGCGCGCGTAGTCGGCGGCCTGGCCGAGCTTCCGCTCCCAATGGAAGCCGACGTAAGGCGCAAATTCGCGGACGATTTCGTAACGCAAGCGCAGGCCGGCGCTGACTGAATCGACGCCGGAGCCGACGTGACGCTCCTTGACGCTTTGCACCGCCAAATTGATCTCGGCGCTCGGTTGCAGGATCAATTTCTGGGTGACGAGCCAGTCGGTCTCGCCCTTGAGCCGGGCCGACACCTCGCCCTCATGGCTGACGAAGGCCGCGGCGTCGACCTCGATCATGTATGGCGCCGTTCCTTGCGCGCCGAACACGGCGAAGGTGCGATCGGGGTCCGGCTTGATGTCCTGGCGCAAACCCACCACCGCGTCGAAAAAATCCGAGACTCGGCGGCTGTAGAGAAGCTGGAATTCCCCTTTTTCCAGTTTGCCGTCGTTGGGCTTTTCGCCTTCGGCCTTGATTCGAATCTTGTCGTCGTCGGTGCCGATCCAGCCTTCGGCGTCCCAGGCGAGATTGTCCTTGCCGGTGCCGCTCCGGTATTCGAGCTGCTCGGCCTGAACGAACGTAAATATCTGTCCGGGCTCGGCGGCATCCACCGGCGACACGGACAAGGGCGCGACGATCACGGCGGCGAGCAAACGGTACATTTTCGTCATGTGCTCGCCCCCTTCGGCCCAACAATGAAGCGAGTCATCATCCCCGATGCCATGTGGTACATGAGGTGGCAATGGAACGGCCAATCGCCCGGTTCGTCGGCGGTGAGCAGGGCCGAGACTTCTTGCCCCGGCGGCACGACGACCACGTGCTTGAGCGGCCGGCGGTCGGTTTGCCCGTTCTCCACCTCGACGAACATCCCGTGCAGGTGCATCGGGTGCGCCATCATGGTTTCGTTGACGAACTTGATCCGCACCCGTTCGCCGTATTTGACGCGGATCGGTTCTTCCTTGCCGAACGGGCGGCCGTTCAGGTTCCACATGTAGCGATCCATGATCCCGGTGAGGCGGACCTCAATCTCCTGGCTCGGTTCGCGCGCGTCCGCGTTCTTAGCCGCCGAACGGAGATCGGCGTAGGCGAGCGCCTTCTGGCCCGGCGGCGTCGCGGCATCCGCCCAGCCGAATGGCCGCTTGCCGCTGGCGTCTTGGGTCGTTGGCATGGCGCCGTGCCCCATGGCCGAATGGTCCATCCCGGGCATGGACATCTTGCTGTGGTCCATGCCGGACATGGCGCCGCCTTGGCCCATCGCCCCATGGCCCATCGCCGAGTGATCCATACCGGCATGCGCCGCACCCATGTCGGCCATGCTGAGGATGGTGCGCGGGCGCTGTTCGGGGATCGCCCCTTCCATCCCTTCGCGGGGCGCGAGCGTCGCCCGGGCATAGCCCGAACGGTCGATCGGCTCGGCGAAGACGGTAAAGGCCTTGTCCTCGCGCGGCAGCACGATCACGTCGTAGGTCTCGCCGACGCCGAAGCGGAACTCGTCGACGCGGACCGGCTGGACGTTCTGGCCGTCCGCCGCAACCACCGTCATCGGCAAGCCCGGAATCCGCACGTCGAAGAAGCTCATGGCCGAGGCGTTGATGAAGCGCAGCCTGACCCGCTCGCCCGGCTTGAACAGCGCCGTCCAGTTGTCGCGAGGGCCCTTTCCGTTGACCAGAAAAGCGTAGCCGGTGACGTCGGCAAGATCGGTCGGGTCCATCCGCATTTCGCCCCATTCGAGGCGGTCCTTGAGCGCGGCGCCGAAGCCGTCGCGGTCCGCGTCGCGGAAAAAGTCGACCAGCGTCCGCTTGCCCCGGTTGTAATACCCGGCGTTGGCCTTGAGCTTGGCCATCACCCGCATCGGGTCTTCCTGGGTATGGTCGGAAAGCGCCACCACATAGTCGCGGTCGGCGCGGACGGGATCGCGGCCCCGGGGCTCGATCACGATTCCCCCGTACATGCCGGCCTGCTCCTGCAAGCCGGAATGGCTGTGGTACCAATAGGTGCCGCTCTGGCGGAGCTTGAAGCGGTAGGTGAAGGTCTCGCCCGGCGGGATCGGAGCAAATCCGTTGAATCCCGGCGCGCCGTCCATGTCGCCGTCGAGCAGCAGCCCGTGCCAGTGGATCGAGGTCGATTCCTTGAGACGGTTGGTGGCCTGGATGGTCACTTCTTCGCCTTCGCGCCAGCGCAACGTCGGCGCCGGAACCGAACCGCCCATCATGACAGCGTTGCTCTCGATTCCGTCGACGACGATCCGGCCCGCCTCGACGGCAATCGCGTATTCTTTCGTCGCCGAGGCGAAGCTGATCCGGCCGGGATAGACGGCGACGAGGCCGGCCGCGCCGGCGAGCTTGAGCGCGTTCCGCCGGGAAAGGCCGTGAAGATCGGTGGACATGGCGCGATCCCTCCTCACCATCCGCCGCTAAAGTCGAGCTTGCCGACCATGCCCGCCTCGTAATGGCCGGGAATGGTGCAGGCGAATTCGAGTTCTATCGCCTTGGAGAATTTCCAGACCAGCTCGGCCTGCTTGCCCGGCTCAACCAGCACGCTGCCGGTTTCCGGGCCGTGGTCGTGCGCGGCCATGCCCATCTTGGCGTGGTCCATCTTCATCATGTCCTTGTTGATCCCGGTCGCCGTAATCATGCCGTGGTCCATCATCATCTTCATCATGTCCTGGTGTTTGGCGTGGTCGTTGGGCTGGCCGAGCGCGAACTCGTGCAAAAGATCGCCCTTGTTGACGATGACGAAGCGGACCGTCTCGCCCGCCTTCACGGCGACGGTTTCCGGTTCGTAAAGATTGTCCTTCATGATGATGGTGACGGTGCGGGTCGTGGACGTGGCTTTGGCCACTTCGCCGAAGGGGTGTTTCTGGGCCGGGCCGGCGAGGGCGGCGCCGGCCCCAAGCGTTATGAGGCCGAAAACGGCGGCGACGAAACTTGAGCGAATCATATGCATGACGCGTGCAATCCTTGTCTGGTGTTGAAGTCGAACGGATGGCGCTCACGCGCGAGCTGCGGCCCGGCCGTTCAAGCCCGGCACGGCTAAAGACGCGCGAAGAGCGGATTTAGATCAGGAAGCGCGCGGAGGGCGCAGCGGCGGCGCGGACGAGCCGAGCGGAACGAAGGTGTCGGGCGCCAGCACCGAAACGGTGGCTGGCGCGCGGAGGACGGTTCCGGACGGAATCGGCGTCACGGCCGAAAACGAGCAGCCGGGCGGGCAGCAGCGGTCGATGCCGCCAGCAGAGTTTTCGTCGCACGAACCCAGCAGGGCTTCGGCATCGCTCCCGACGTGCGCGGACGCGGAAACTATCGGCGAGCCTGCCGTTTCGTGCCCGGGCGCGGCAACGCCGGCCAAGCCCCACAGCAGGGTCGCGGCGACCGCAAAGGCGGAAACGATTTTACGGAACCGGCGCGACACGCAAATATTTCCTCGGACGTTCCTCGCCCACGAGCGGGCGAGAGGCGTGGATAGCAAAAGCGGATTCTAAAGACAAGCCGAAAAAGGGCCATCTTCAATCACAAGCGCGAAATCCGTATTCCCGCCAAAAACTGTTTCCCATTGCAAACTCCATGGTCTTCGTCTCACGTCCTCACGGCGCGAAGGGTCGCCCAGAGGGCGGCGGCAAAGCCGAGAACGCCGAGCAGCGGCACGTCGGCATAGTCGCCGAAGACGTGAGGGCCGATGTCGTACTGGAGGAGCAAGGAAGAAGCGACGAATAAACCCATCGACACCAGCGCGAACGCCACCCGCCGGCCGCCGCGCTCCACGGCGTCCTCGACGCGATCGATACCGTGAAGACGCAAGCCGAACTCCGGTCTTCCTCCTTCGCCCTGGAGCCGGTGGAGCCAGGCGCCAAGCAGCGCCGGTAAATCCTCCGCGGTCATTGCGGCTTCGCTCTTCAGCCGCTCCATCTTGCCGGTGCTCTGCGATTGCCGGAGGGTAGTCTCGAATATCTTTTCGCCCTTGGCCAACAGTTCCTTGACGAGGATGTATTCGGGATCGAGGCTTCGTACCGTGCTTTCGATCAGAAACATGGTGCGCAAAAGGACGAGCAGATTAGGCGGAATGGTCACACTTTCGCCGCGCCCGATCCGCAAGATTTGCAGAAAGGCCTGGGCGATCGACAGATCGTTGAGCGGCAACGCGGCGTAATCGGCCATGATCTCGTCGAAGGCGCGCCGGAATTCCGCGCGATCGACCGCCGCGTCGATCACGCCGAGGGCAATCGCCGTGTCGAGCAGCCAAGCCGAGTCTTGATGGGCGAATGCCTGCGTGAACAGCGCAAGATTTCGACGCGTTGCGCGGTCGAGATAGCCGGTCAGACCGAAATCGTGAAAGCAGATGCGTCCCGAGTTCATGATAAACAAATTGCCCGGGTGCGGATCGCCGTGGAAGACGCCGAGCACGAAGAACTGGTGGAGATAGGCGTCAACGAAATTATCGGCCAAGCGCCGTCTGTCTTCGTCGTTAATCGGATCGTCAACGCGGCGGCCACTGCTCATCTCCTGCACCAGGACTGACTCGGCGCCGAGTCCGTCGATCACTGTCGGTACATGCACCGTCTTCCAATCCTTGAAGGCCTCCTTGAAACGCCGGGCGTTGCGTGCCTCCCGCCGGAAGTCGGTCTCGTTGCGGAGATTGGTCCAGGTCTCCTCCACCAGGCGAAGCGGGTGGTAGCGGCGGAGACGAGGGGCCAGAAGTTCAGTCGCGCGCGCGAACATCCGCAGCATGCGCATGTCCCGGCGGATTTGATCCTGAATCCCCGGTCTGCGCACTTTGACGACCACCATCCGTCCGTCGTGGAGGCGTGCTTTGTGCGCCTGCGCGATGGAAGCGGCGGCGAAGGGGACCGGATCGAATTCCGCAAACAACTCGGCGATCGGCCGGCCGAGCGCCGTTTCGATCTCGCGTATCGCCTTCGCGGCGGGAAAAGGATTTACATGCTCATGAAACCGTTGCAGAGCCTTGATGTAGTGGTCCGGCAGCATTTCCTGGTGCAAGCTCAGGATTTGGCCGAACTTGACGAACGTCGTGCCAAGCCGTTCGAGGGTCACGGCGAATCGCTCCGCCAGCGTCGGCAAACGCCGGGGACGAAACAGGTACAGATAGAGGGCGTGAACCGCGAAATTCGCCGCCGCGAACCCAACGCGCAGCAACCGGCCGATAAACATCATTTCATGGCATCCATGTCTGCAGGGGAAGCATCCGATTGAAAGGTGAACTTCGAGCGGATCGTACGCATGACGCGTGCAATCCTTGTCTGGTGTTGAAGTCGAACGGATGGCGCTCGCGCGCGAGCTGCGGCCCGGCCGTTCAAGCCCGGCGCGGCTCAAGACGCGCGCAAAACGGATTTAGATCAGGAAACGCGCGGAGGACGCAAAGGCGGCGCGGATGAGCGGAGCGGAACGAAAGCGTCCGGCGTCAGGGCTGGAATGCCGGATGATTCGTGAAAAACGATTCCCGAAGGTGCGGCTGTCATCGCCGAAAAGGCGCATTCCGGCGGACAGCAGCGGTCGAATCCGCCGCCGTAACCGTGGAGGGAATTTCGGTCGCACGAACCCGGGGCGGCGTCGACGACGTGTCCGCCTTGCGCGGACGCAGCGATTCCGCCGGTCGACGCTATCATCGGCGAACCCGTCATTTCGTGTCCTGGAACAACTGCGCCTGCGAATCCCCAAAGCAAGGTCGCAGTGACCGCGAACATGGAAACGATTCGCCGGATTTGGCGCGGCAGACGGATCAACTTTCTCTCCGGGACTTGCCCTCGATCATGAAATGACGGACGTTGCGTTCTGTCAAGCGCGCCCGCGAAGGACAGCCGCAAGATGAGCAAATTCACCCGCCTCGACGAACGCCTGCACGATTACCTGGTCGCGGTCGGGACGCGCGAGCATCCCGCCCTCGCGCGTCTTCGCGCCGAAACTGCGACCATGCCCAAGGCGGGCATGCAGATTTCCCCCGATCAGGGGGCGTTCATGCAATTTCTCGTGCGGTCACTCGGCGCGCGGGCGTGCCTCGAAATCGGCGTGTTCACCGGCTACAGCTCGCTGGCGGTCGCGCTGGCGCTGCCCGCCGACGGGCGGCTCACCGCCCTCGACGCGAACGCCGAATGGACCGCCGTCGCCAGGCGCTATTGGGCCGAAGCCGGCGTCGCCGACAAGATCGAGTTTCGCCTCGGCCCGGCGGCCGGCTCCCTCGACGCCCTTCTCGCCGAAGGTCGCGCCGGAACGTACGACTTCGCCTTCATCGACGCCGACAAGGAAAACTACGAGCCGTACTTCGAGCGCTGCCTCGCGCTCGTGCGTCCGGGCGGCGTGATCGCCGCCGACAACGTGCTGTGGGACGGCGCGGTGATCGATCCCAAGGATACCGACGCGGATACCGAGGCGATCCGCGCTTTCAACCGCGCCCGCCACATCGACGAGCGCATCGATCTCTGCCTGGTGCCGATCGCCGACGGGCTTACGCTTGCCCGCAAGCGCGGCTGATCGCCGAGGATCGCTTAATCACTTGATCACTTCGGCGCGAATTCGGGAAAGGCGCGCCTCAGGTTGCGCTCGATGCGCTCGCGCACCGGAAGCTCGGGCTCGACCGGGACGAATTCCTGGCCGGTCATCTGCTCGTAAAGGCGCACGTACTTGGCGCTGAACTCGGCGAGCGTCGCGGGCGGAATTTCGGGGATCGGCTCCTTGTAGGGATCGCAGCGCGCCGCGATCCAAAGTCTCAGGAATTCCTTGTCGAGGCTGTCGGGTTCGAGGCCCTGGTCCGCGCGCTCGGGATAGGTGGCGGCGATCCAGTAACGGCTGGAATCGGGCGTGTGAATTTCGTCGGCGACGCGCAGCCTTCCTTCGCGGTCGAGGCCGAATTCGTACTTGGTGTCGACCAGGATCAACCCTTGCGCGGCGGCGAGATCCCGCCCGCGCCGGAACAGCGCCATGCCTAAGCGCTCGATCTCGCGCCAGCGATCGGCGGGCACCAGGCCGCGCGCGACGATCTCGGCGGCGGTGATCGGCACGTCGTGGGCGGTCGCGCCTTTGTCCGTGGTGGCGCCCTTGGTGGTCGGCGTGATCAGGGTCGCGGACAGGCGCTGGTTCTTGCGCATGCCGTCGGGAAGCCGGTGGCCGTAAACGACGCGCGCGCCCGTCGCGTATTGGGTCCAGATGCTGGTCGAGGTCGCGCCGGTGAGATAATCGCGCACCACCACCTCGACCGGGATCATGTCGAGCTTGATCCCGACCGTCACGTTCGGGTCCGGGTAGGCGAGCACGTGGCTCGGGCAGACGTCGGCGGTGGCGTCGAACCAATAGCGCGCCGTTTGCGTCAGCACTTGGCCCTTGAACGGAACCGCCGCCAACACCTGATCGAACGCCGACTGGCGGTCGGTCGCGATCATGATCCGCCGGCCGTCGGGCAGGTCGTAGGAATCGCGTACCTTGCCGCGCTGGAAATTGGGCAGCCACGGAAAGTGAGCGTCGGTCAGACAGCGGCCGAGGCTGTTCAAGTAATCGATCACCATGCGCGCTCCCGAACCTATTTCCCCTGTTGCCCCGCTCGGGCCCGACCGCTAGCTTCCGCCGATCATGCCCGCTTTGACCCGCACGCTCGCGGCTCGCGTGTTCGTGCCTTTCGCGGTCGGCTATTTCCTTTCCTACCTGGGCCGGGTTGTCAACGCCGTGCTGGCGCCGCGCCTGATGGCCGAATTCGATCTCGGCGCGGCCGATCTCGGCTTTTTGACCAGCGTCTATTTCCTGGCCTTCGCCGCGTTCCAACTGCCGCTCGGCATCCTGCTCGACCGCTTCGGGCCGAAGCGGGTCGAAGCGGCGTTGATCCTGGTCGCGGCCCTCGGCGCCTTCGGATTTGGGATGGCGGGCGGGCTGGCCGGGCTCGTTTCGGGTCGCGCCCTGATGGGGCTCGGCGTTTCCGCTTGCCTGGTGGCGCCCTTCACCGCCTACCGCATCTGGTTTCCGGCCGCACGGGTGCCGCTCGCCAACGGCCTCCTGATGTCGTGCGGCGGCCTCGGCGCCATCGCCGGCACCGTGCCGGTCGAGGTGACGCTCGGATTCGTCGGCTGGCGCGGCGTGCTGATGCTTTATGCGCTGGCCATCGTCGCCGCCGCGGCCCTGATCTACCTTGTCGTTCCCGACGACGGCCGAACCGGCAAGCCGCCGCCGCTCGCCCGCCAGTTGCGCGAGCTGGTCGGCATCCTGCGCGATCCCTTGTTCGTGCGCGTGGTCGGCTCGACCGCGTTGATCCAGGGATCGTTCATCGGCCTGCAGAGCCTGTGGGTCGGCCCGTGGCTCGCGGACGTCGCCGGGCTCAAGGGCCCGGCCGTCGCCGATTATCTGCTCTGGATCGCGCTCGGCATGACCTCGGGCTACGCCGCCATGGGCGCGATCGCCGACCGGCTGGCGCGCCTCGGCATCGCCGCGCACACGGTCGCGCTGGCGGCGACCGTCGGCCTGCTCGCGACCCAGGGCGCCATCGTCCTGCTGCCGCCCGCCGAGGCGGCGCCGCTCTGGGTCCTGTTCACGTTCCTCGGCGCATCGAACGTGTTGTGGTATTCGGCGTTCTACCAGAGCTTTCCGCTCGAGATGGCCGGCCGCGCCGCGACCGCGTTCAACGTCTCGGTTTTTCTCGGAACCTTCGCCTGCCAGTGGGGCGTCGGCGTGGTGGTCGATTTCTGGCCGCGCGGCGCGGACGGATCGTATCCGCCGGAAGCCTATCGTGCCGCGTTCGCGGCGCTGCTCGCGGCCCAAACCGCCGGACTTGCCTGGTACATGCTCAAACGCCGGGCGAAATTTCGCACCTGAATCAGGGCAGCGTCAGCGGCGCGGTCGCCGGTCCGTCCGCCTCGAAGCCCTGGACCCAAAGCGTGCCGCGCCGAGCGTTGGCGACCACCGCCGCCCGCGTGGTGCGGTTGAGGATCGGCGCGGTCAGCCATGCGAAGCCGTCGGGCGCGCGGCGATGGATTTCGGCCAGCGTTCGCGCGCGCTTGACGCTGTCGGCCCCCCGCGCGCGGCCCGGCCGGTGGAATCCCTGCCAATGGTTGGCGGAACACGCGGGCGATTCGCGCACGCTCGCGCCCGTTTCGGTGCGCTCGATCACGCAGCCTTGGTCCGGCTCCGCGCCGCTCAGGACGAAGATCGCGGGCAGGCACATGGGCGTTTCGACGAGCTGGGCGCGTGCTTCGGCGTAAGTACGGCAGGTATCGAACACGCGCCGCAACAGATGCGCGGGCGGAAGCTGGCCGCGCGCCGCGAGGCGGATGCGCGTGACCGCCCAATCGAGCCAACAGGAAGGCGTGTAGCGCGGCATCGGCGCCTGATTGAGCGCGGCGGCGAATCGGCCGGGCGCCATCGCGGTGGCGATGCCGGCGAATCCGGGCCACGTGACGTTCAGGTAATCCCCGGCCGCGCCCGACTGCCGGGCGACCACCAGGGCGCGGCCGAGACCGTCGAGCGGCCAGTCGAGGGTGCGCAGCATCCGGTTGCCGGCACCCGAAGGATCGGGCGCGACGCCGCTGGTGCAGGTCCATTCGTAGGAGAGGTTGAGAAGATGCGCGCCCGCGCGCCCCAAGCGCGCGGCGACCGTGTCGATCTCCGGCAGGTAGGGATTGTTCGCGCGCATCAGCCATTGTCGCGAAAGCGCGTCGCCGAGGCGAAGCGGGATCCGGCCGTAGCGCGTTTCGGCCGAGGCGAGAATCAGGGCCAACCGCTCGGGCGCGGAGGCGGCGAGCGCGTCGGCGCCGCCGCCGCCGATATCGAAAACCGGAATCGGTGCCGGAAGTTTGGAGACGAAAGCGAAACTGTCGTGCATGCGTGATCCGAGCGACGGAGCATCCGGGAAAGGCCGATTTCCTCCGCCGGGGATATGTTCTAGGATGTTCCCCCTGCCGAATCCAGGACGCCGTTCCGATGATCCCCCGCTACAGCCGCCCGGCGATGGCCGCCATCTGGGAGCCCGCCAACAAGTTCCGCATCTGGTTCGAGATCGAGGCGCACGCGGCCGACGCGCTGGCGCAAACCGGCGCCATTCCGAAATCGGCCGCCGCCGCTGTGCGCAAGCGCGGCCGCGCGCCCTATACGCCCGACCGGATCGCCCGCATCGACGCGATCGAGGCCGAGGTCAAGCACGACGTCATCGCCTTCCTGACCGAACTCGCCGAACGGGTCGGGCCGGAGGCGCGCTTCGTCCACCAGGGCTTGACGTCCTCCGACGTGCTCGACACCTGCCTCGCCGTGCAGATGGTCGAAGCCGCCGATCTGCTGATCGCGGACGTCGACCGGCTGCTGGCGGCGTTGGCCAAGCGCGCGCGGCAATACAAGAATACGCCGTGCATCGGCCGCAGCCACGGCATCCACGCCGAGCCGACGACCTTCGGCCTCAAGCTCCTCGGCTTTTACGCCGAGTTCCAGCGCGCCCGCGCCCGCCTCGTCGCCGCGCGCGCCGAGGCCGGCACCTGCGCCATCTCCGGCGCGGTCGGCACCTTCGCCCACATCGACCCCCGGGTCGAGGCGCACGTCGCCGCCAAGCTCGGCCTGGTGCCGGAGCCGGTTTCGACCCAAGTCATCCCGCGCGACCGCCATGCGGCCTACGTCGCGGCGTTGGCGGTCGTCGCCAGCTCGGTCGAGCGCCTGGCGGTCGAGATTCGCCACCTGCAGCGCACCGAGGTGGCCGAGGCCGAGGAGTTCTTCGCGCCGGGACAGAAGGGCTCGTCGGCGATGCCGCACAAGCGCAACCCGGTGCTGACCGAGAACGTCACCGGACTCGCGCGCCTCGTGCGCGCCGCCGCGATCCCGGCGTTCGAGAACGTGGCGCTGTGGCACGAACGCGACATTTCGCACTCCTCGGTCGAGCGGGTCGCGCTGCCGGACGCGACCATCGCCCTCGACTTCGCGCTCGCGCGGCTCGCCGGCGTGATCGAGAAGCTGGTGATCTATCCCGACGCCATGCGCCGCAACCTCGACCGCCTGGGCGGGCTCGTGCATTCGCAGCAGGTGCTGCTCGCGCTGACCCAGGCGGGCGTCAGCCGCGAGAAGGCCTACGCGCTGGTGCAGCGCCATGCGCTCGAGACGTGGAAGAAAGGCGGAAGCTTCCAGAAACGGCTGCAGGCCGAGCCGGAGGTCGCGAAGCGTCTCGGCCGCGCGAAGCTCGCGGCGCTGTTCGACGTGCGCCGACACCTCCGCCACGTGGATACGATTTTCGCCCGCGTGCTTGGAACCAAGGCCGCGCGCGATCGCAAAAAAAGCTGATTACTTCTTGCCCTGGTCCCTGGCGACCTGCTCGAGGGCGACGGCGTGGCAACGCCGCATTTCCTTCTCCACCTCGGCGCGGACGAGGGTGATGTTCCGCGCTTCCGCGTCCTTCATGATCTTGTCGAGAAGGTCGTCGTGCCCGGGCTTATCCAGATCGGCGATCGCCAGTTCCTTGCCGTAGGCCTGGCGCTGGTCGGCGGACATGCCGAACCTTTCGCCCACCCATTCCGCCAGCATCTTGTTGCCGCGCGAGGTGGCCTTGAATTTCAACTCCTCGTCGAGCTTGAATTTCGCCTCAAAACCCTTTTCGCGTTCGTTGAAGACATCGGCCATCGGCTGCTCCGGTCAAAAGTTGGGGGCGTTCGGGCGCCGGAAATGTATGGTGGACGGCCGCGGCTTGCAACGGCCATGGCACGAGCGCGCCTTCGGACATAACATTCCGCCATGTGCACCGTCGTCGTCCTCTTCCGCCCCGGCCACGCCTGGCCGCTGATCCTTGCCGCGAACCGCGACGAGATGATCGATCGGCCGTGGCGCGCGCCCGGCCGCCACTGGCCCGACCGACCGCGCGTGGTCGCGGGCCAAGACCAACTCGCGGGCGGAACCTGGCTCGGGCGCAACGACGAAGGCGTCGTCGCCGGGATCCTCAACCGGCCGGGCTCCCTCGGACCCGAAAAGGGCAAGCGGAGCCGGGGCGAGTTGCCGCTCGCGGCGCTCGACCGCGCCGACGCGCGTGCCGCCGCCGACGCGCTCGCCCGCGTCGATCCCGGCGCCTACCGTACGTTCAACATGGTCGTCGCCGACCGCCGATCCGCGTTCTGGCTGCGGCGCGCCGACGAAACCGACATGATCGAATCGTTTCCGATGCCGGAAGGGCTGTCGATGATCACCGCCCACGATCGCAACGATTCCGCGTCGGCCCGCATCCGGCATTATCTGCCGCTGTTCGCCGAGGCGACCCCGCCCGATCCCGGCGCGGGCGACTGGGCGGATTGGCGGGCGCTGCTGGCGAGCGGCGAGACGGCGCCCGGCGCGGGCCCGCGCGAGGCGATGTTCATCGCGCCCGATCGCGGCTACGGCACCGTGTCGTCCTCGCTCGTCGCGCTGCCCGCGAACGCCGATGCCGGTCCGGTCTGGCTGTTCGCGCCGGGCTTTCCGAATCCCGCGCCGTTCGCGCCCGTGGCGGCGTAGGCCCGGCCGCCAAAAACCCGCGGAAACGGCGCGGAATCGAGATAACGCGGACCATTTGTTTTCGCGGGGACCCCCTGCTATACCAACCTCGTTCAGCCGCGATTTCCGCCTCCCCAACCCCGGCCGACCCATGACCCGGCGCAGACGCATCTATGAGGGCAAGGCCAAGGTCCTGTTCGAAGGACCCGAGCCCGGAACCCTGGTCCAGTACTTCAAGGACGACACCGCCGTCGAAGGCGACGACAAGACCTCGGTCGTCACCGGCAAGGGCGTCCTCAACAACCGGATTTCCGAATACCTGATGACGCGCTTGAACGAAATCGGCGTGCCGACCCACTTCGTCCGCCGCCTCAACATGCGCGAGCAATTGGTGCGCGAGGCCGAAATCATTCCGATCCAGGTGGTGGTGCGCAACGCCGCCGCCGGATCGCTCGCCCAGCGCTTCGGCATCGCCGAGGGCACGGCGCTGCCGCGCTCGATCGTCGAATTCTACTACAAGGCCGAAAACGGCCAGCGGCCGATGGTGTCGGAAGAACACATCACCGCCTTCGGTTGGGCCGCGCCCGAGGATCTGGACGAGATGATGAATCTCGCGCTCAGGGTCAACGACTTTCTCTCCGGGTTGTTCCTCGGCATCGGCCTCAGGCTGGTCGACTTCAAGGTCGAATTCGGGCGCTTGTGGGAAAACGATTACATGCGGATCGTGCTCGCCGACGAAATCAGCCCGGACAATTGCCGGCTGTGGGACATCAAGACCAGCGAGCGGTTCGACCGCGACCGGGTGATCCGCGGCCAGGGCCCGGTCGAGGAAGTCTATCAGGAAGTCGCCCGCCGGCTCGGCATCCTGCCCGAGGGCGGCCCGCGCGACCTCAAGGGCCCCAAGGTGATGCAGTAGCCCTCTAAAATAAGAAAGAGCCAGCGTCTTGAAGGCCCGCATCCACGTCACGCTCAAGAACGGCGTCCTCGATCCGCAAGGCAAGGCGATCGGGCACGCGCTCGCCGGCCTCGGCTTCGCCGGCATCGGCGAAGTGCGCCAGGGCAAGTTCATCGAGCTGGAATTGGCCGAGCGCGACAAAAATCGCGCGCGCGAATCGGTCGACGCCATGTGCCGCAAGCTGCTCGCCAACACCGTGATCGAGAACTACACGATCGAGATCGCCGACTGATGCGCGCCGCCGTCATCGTCTTTCCCGGCTCCAACTGCGACCGCGACGTCCAGGTCGCGCTCGCGCAGAGCATGGGCCGGGAGCCGGCGATGGTCTGGCACCGCGAAACCGAGCTGCCCCGGGTCGACCTGATCGTGCTCCCCGGCGGCTTTTCCTACGGCGACTATCTCAGGAGCGGCGCCATGGCCGCGCGTTCGCCGGTGATGCGCGAAGTGATCGCCCGCGCCGAAAAGGGCGTACCGGTGCTCGGCATCTGCAACGGATTCCAGGTGCTGACCGAAACCGGGCTCCTGCCCGGCGCCCTGATGCGCAACGCCGGCCTGAAGTTCATCTGCCGCGACGTGTGGCTGAAGGTGGAGACCGCCGACAGCGTTTTCACCGGCGGCTACGCCAGGGATCAGGTGATCCGCATCCCGGTCGCCCACGCCGACGGCAACTATTTCGCCGACGCCGAGACCTTGAAGCGGCTGGAGGCCGAAGGCCGGATCGCGTTCCGCTATTGCGACGACCGCGGCCGCGTCACCGCGGAGGCCAACATCAACGGCAGCCTCGGCAACATCGCCGGTATCCTGAGCGAAAAGCGCAACGTGCTCGGCCTGATGCCGCACCCCGAGCGGCTGGCCGATCCGGAACTCGGCGGCACCGACGGGCGCGCCATGTTCGACCATTTCATCCGCGTTCTGCACTGATCGCGCCCCGCCGGAGAGTCGCCTTGCTGATCCCGCTGCACGACGAGAACCCGCTCCGCCACATCCGTTTCCAGTACGTCACGGTCGCGATCATCGCCGTGTGCGTCGCGGTGTTTCTCTACCAATCGACGCTGGACGTCCGCGCTGAGCGGGTGTTCGTGATGAGCTATGGCGCGATTCCGGCGGCCGTGTTCGGCCTCGCCGAGCGCGGGGCTGAGATCTCGGCGATCCCGCCGTCCGTCACGCTTCTCACCAGCATGTTTCTGCACGGCGGCTTCATGCACCTCGCCGGCAACATGCTGTTCCTGTGGGTGCTCGGCGACAACGTCGAGGACGCCATGGGCCACGCGCGCTACGTCGCGTTCTATCTGTTGTCGGGCCTCGCCGCGGCGCTGGCGCACGCCGGGCTCGATCCCGTCTCCAAGATTCCGATGATCGGGGCAAGCGGCGCGATCTCCGGCGTCATCGGCGCCTACTTGATTCTGCACCCCAAGGCGCCGATCAAGACTCTCGTTCTGCGCATGATCGTTTATCTCCCGGCCTGGGTGGTGCTGGGCCTCTGGTTCGCGTTCCAGCTGATCAACGTGGCGATGACGCCGAAGGGCGCGGGCGGCGTCGCGTGGTGGGCGCACATCGGCGGCTTCGTCGCCGGTGCGATCCTGATTTTCCTGTTCCGCAAGCGCGACGTGACGCTGTTCGACCGCGGCTACGTGCCGAAATCACGCCGCCGTTCCATCATTCCCAATTCGGAGTAGCGCGGTTGAGCAACGACGTCACCCCGGAAGTCGTCGCCGCCCACGGCCTGTCGCCGGACGAATACCGCCGGATTCTCGGCATCATGGGGCGCGCGCCCAATCTGACCGAACTCGGCATCTTTTCGGTCATGTGGTCGGAGCATTGTTCCTACAAATCCTCGAAGAAGTGGCTGAAGACCCTGCCGACCAGCGCGCCCTGGGTGATCCAGGGGCCGGGCGAGAACGCGGGCGTGATCGACATCGGCGACGGTCAGGCCGCGATCTTCAAGATGGAAAGCCACAATCATCCGTCGTTCATCGAGCCCTATCAGGGCGCGGCGACCGGCGTCGGCGGCATCCTGCGCGACGTGTTCACCATGGGTGCCAGGCCGATCGCCAATCTCAACGCGCTCCGCTTCGGCGGTCCCGACCATCCCAAGACCCGGCACCTGGTCGCGGGCGTGGTCGCCGGAATCGGCGGCTACGGCAACTGCGTCGGCGTGCCCACCGTCGGCGGCGAATGCAACTTCCACGCCGGCTACGACGGCAACATCCTGGTCAACGCCATGACCGTCGGCCTCGCCGACGCCGATCGCATTTTCTACGCCAAGGCCGCCGGAGTCGGAAACCCGATCGTCTACGTCGGCTCCAAGACCGGGCGCGACGGCATCCACGGCGCGACCATGGCGAGCGCCGAGTTCACCGACGATTCCGAGGAAAAGCGTCCGACCGTGCAGGTCGGCGATCCGTTCACCGAGAAGCTCCTGATCGAGGCGTGCCTGGAACTGATGGCGACCGACGCCATCGTCGCCATCCAGGACATGGGCGCGGCGGGTCTGACCTCGTCCTCCTTCGAAATGGCCTCCAAGGGCGGGCTCGGGGTCGAATTGAACCTCGACCACGTGCCGCAGCGCGAAACCGGCATGACCGCCTACGAGATGATGCTGTCGGAAAGCCAGGAACGCATGCTGATGGTCCTGAAACCAGGACGCGAGGACGAAGCGCGGCGCATCTTCGAAAAATGGGAGCTCGATTTCGCGGTCATCGGCAAGCTGACCGACACCGGCCACATGGTCCTGAAGCACAAGGGCGCGATCGTCGGCGACCTGCCGATCGATCCCTTGGCGCAGGCCTCGCCCGAATACGACCGCCCCTGGACGCCGCCGCCGAAGCGCGCCGTCCTCGATCCCGCCGACGTACCGGCGCCCAACGATATTCCCGGCGCCCTCGTCGCCCTGATCGGCTCGCCGGATCTCTGTTCCAAGCGCTGGATCTGGGAACAGTACGATCACATGGTGATGGCCGACACCGCGCAGCGCCCGGGCGGCGACGCCGCCGTGGTGCGCGTGCACGGCACGCGGAAGGCCCTCGCCATGACCTCCGATTCGACGCCGCGCTACTGCTTCGCCGATCCGGTCGAGGGCGGCAAGCAGGCGGTCGCCGAAGCGTGGCGGAATCTCACCGCCGTCGGCGCAAGGCCGCTCGCGCTCACCGACAACATGAACTTCGGCAACCCGGAGCGGCCCGAGATCATGGGCCAGTTCGTCGGCTGCGTCCAAGGCATGGCGGAGGCCTGCCGCGCGCTCGACTTCCCGGTCGTTTCCGGCAACGTCTCGCTCTACAACGAAACCAACGGCAAGGCGATTCCGCCGACGCCCACCATCGGCGGCGTCGGCTTGATCGCCGACGTGGCGCGCATGGCGACGCTCGCCTTCAAGGCGGTCGGCGATGCGATCGTGCTGGTGGGCGAAACCAAGGGCCATCTCGGCTGCTCGCTTTACTTGCGCGAGATTCTCAAACGCGAGGACGGCGCCCCGCCGCCGGTCGATCTCGCGGCCGAGCGCAAGAACGGTGATTTCGTTCGCGACCTCATCGGGCGCGGCGCGGTCGGCGCCGTCCACGATCTTTCCGACGGCGGGCTTCTGGTCGGCATTGCCGAGATGGCGCTCGCCTCCGGCATCGGCGCCGAGATCGCGCCGCCGCAAGGAACGCCCCCTCTGCACGCATGGCTATTCGGCGAGGATCAGGCCCGCTACCTGCTGACCGTCCGCGAGGCGGACGCGTTCCTCGCCGCCGCCGCGAAAGCGGGGGTCAAGGCCGCGATCGTCGGGCGCACCGGCGGCGACGGCTTGACGGTGCACGGCGAACGGTCCATATCCCTTGCCGAACTGCGCGCGGCCCACGAGGGCTGGCTGCCCCGTTACATGGCGGGCGGCGCGTAACGACACTTCGAGGTTGACGTTCATGCCGATGGCGGCGTTCGAAATCGAGCGGTTGATCAAGCAAGGCATCCCCGACGCCAAGGTCACGATCGAGGATTTGCGCGGCGACGGCGACCATTACGCCGCCCGGGTCGAATCCGCGGCCTTCAAGGGCAAGTCGCGGGTGCAACAGCACCAACTCGTCTATCAGGCGCTGCAGGGCCGCATGGGCGGGGCGTTGCACGCGCTGCAACTGACCACCGTCGCCCCGGATTGACGTTCGACCGGATTCGAGAATCGACGCAACGCAAAGGAACCGCACATGAGCGAACCCGCCGTCTTCGCCCGCATCCGCGAAGAGATCGCCGAAAACCCCGTCACCCTTTTCATGAAGGGTTCGCCGATCTTTCCCCAATGCGGATTTTCCGCCGCCGTGGTCGGCGTCCTCAGCCACATGAACGTCAAGTTCAAGGGCATCGACGTGCTCTCCGACCAGGATATCCGCGAGGGCATCAAGGCCTTCTCCAACTGGCCGACCATTCCGCAGCTCTACGTCAAGGGCGAGTTCGTCGGCGGCTGCGACATCGTGCGCGAAATGTACCAGTCGGGCGAACTGCAGAAGCTGCTCAAGGACAAGGGCGTGCCGTTCGCCGACGCGTGAGTCCGTCCGACGCGAGCGCGCGTGGACATAGGGCCCGGGGGAACTCCCGCGGCCCTTTTTTCCGGGCATAACGGCGGTTTTCCGCTAGTCGGAAATCGCCCCGAGTGCTATACAGCCACCCCACGAGTGCGCCGGACGATTCCATCCGGGCGCGACGGTTGCCGCCACACGGCGGCCTTCGCCGCTACCTTCGTCGCCCCCGCATTCACGCTTTCACATGGCACGGCTTTGAAACCGACCTGACGGTCGGTTTTGTTCCATTTGGAGGATTTGCGTGGCGGCGGAAATTGGGTCTTTCGGTTATCGGCGGCGGCTGGCCAGTATTTTTCCGTTTCTGGAATGGCTGCCGCTCGTCAACCGCCGCACCATGACGGCGGACTTGAGCGCCGGGTTGACCGGCGCGATCGTCGTCCTGCCGCAGGGCGTGGCGTTCGCCACCATCGCCGGCATGCCGCCGGAATACGGGCTCTACGCCGGGATCGTGCCGGCCATCGTCGCGGCGATGTTCGGTTCCTCCTGGCACCTGGTGTCGGGCCCGACCACCGCGGCCTCGATCGTTCTCTATTCGTCGCTCAGCGTCATGGCCACCCCGGGCACGACGGACTACGTACAGCTGGCCATCACGCTCGCCTTCATGGTCGGCGTGCTCGAAATCGTCATGGGGGTGTTCCGGCTCGGCGCATTGGTCAATTTCATTTCCCATTCGGTGGTGATCGGCTTCACCGCCGGCGCCGGCATTCTGATCGCCGCCAACCAAGCCAAGAACTTCTTCGGCCTGTCGATCCCGCGGGGCGCGTCGTTCCACGACGTCGCCGTCTACCTGTTCGAGCACATCGACGAAAGCTCCCTGGCGGTGACGACGGTCAGCGTCGTCACCCTGCTGACCGGAATCGTCGCCCGGCGACTGATCCCCCGCGTTCCCTACATGCTGGTGGCGATCGTCGTCGGCAGCCTGGTCGGCCTGGTTCTCGAGTTCGGTCTCGGCGCGGCGATCCCGATGGTCGGGGCGTTGCCTTCGCACCTGCCGCCGTTGTCGATGCCGGATTTCTCGATGCAGAAGATGCGCGATCTGGCGCCGACCGCGCTCGCGGTCACCCTGTTCGCGCTGACCGAGGCGATTTCGATCTCGCGCGCGCTGGCGGTGCGCAGCGGCCAGCACATCAGCAGCAACCAGGAATTCATCGGCCAGGGACTTTCCAACATCGCTGGAAGCTTTTTTTCCGCTTACGTCGCGACCGGTTCCTTCAACCGCAGCGGCCTCAACTACGACGCGGGCGCGCGCACGCCGTTGGCGGCGATGATCGGGGGAGCGGCGTTGCTTGCCGTCCTCGTCCTGGTCGCGCCGCTGGTCGCGTATCTTCCCGACGCGGCGATGGCGGGCATCCTGTTTTTGGTCGCCTGGGGGCTGATCGACTTCAAGCATATCGCCCAGATCGCCCGCACCAGCCGTTCGGAAACCGCCGTGCTCGCGGTTACGTTCGTCGCCACGCTCTTGTTCCCGCTCGAATTCGCCATCCTCGCCGGCGTTCTGTTGTCGCTGCTGCTTTATCTCAACCGCACCTCGCACCCGACCATCCTGTCGCGGGTTCCCGACCCCGCGGCGGAAAGGCGGAAGTTCACCTCCGCCCACCAATTGCCCGAATGCCCGCAAGTCAAGATTTTGCGCATCGACGGCTCGTTGTTCTTCGGCGCGGTCAACTATTTCCAGGAAACCCTGCGCGCCTACGAACGCAAGCAGCCCGAGCAGAAGCACGTCGCGTTGTTCATGTCGGGGGTCAACTTCACCGACGTCGCCGGCGCCGAGGCGTTGGCCCAGGCGGCGCGCCGGCAACGGGATCGCGGCGGCGGGCTTTACCTCATCAACACCAAGGAAGCGGTTTTGTCCCGCCTGCGCCGCGGCCGCTACATCGACGAGATCGGCGCCGGCAACATCTTCGCCTCGAAAACCGAGGCGTTTGCGACCATCTACCGTAGCCTCGACCGGCCGACGTGCCAGGCCTGCCGCGCGCGCATTTTCAGGGAATGCTTGGACGAATACGGCAAGCCCGAGCCGTTGCCCGAGGCGCCCCGCGTCTTCCCCGAGCTCGCCGAGGGCAAGGCGCCGAAGCGCATTCTCGCGGTGCCCGCCCTCGATTTGGGCGATCACGCGCTCGCCGAATACGCCTGGGCGCTGGCGCAATCGCGCGGCGCCAAGCTCGCCTTCGGCCATGTCGCCGAGTGGGAGCCGGGACTCGGGTTCGAAAGCTACCTGACCCCGGCCGAGGTCGAGAAAAAGCTGGAGGAGATCGTGCGCCGCAAGCTTGCCGACCTGGCGGCCGAAGTCGGCGCGATGGAAGCGGAAACCCTGGTCGCGTTCCCCGGCTGGGATCGCGGTCTCGCCGATTTGGCGCGCGCCTGGAAACCCGACCTGGTGATCGTGCCGTCGAACAAGAGCCACGACCTCTCGGGCGGCGGCCGCCTGGTGGTGCGCGACTGGGAATGCGACGCGGTCATCTTCCGGGTGCCGTGGTTCGGGGCGCTCGGCCGCGCGATGAAGTCCCTATGGGCCGATCCCGACGGCAGCGCGCGTTGACCCCCGTACCGATGAAAAAGGGCCGCGAGTTTCCTCGCGGCCCTTCGTCGTTCGGCGGATACGGCGATCAGCGCGAATAGAATTCGACCACCAGGTTCGGCTCCATCTGCACCGGGTACGGCACGTCGCCGAATTTGGGCGTGCGCACGAAGGTGCCTTTCATGGCCGAATGATCGACCTGGAGGTAATCGGGCACGTCGCGTTCGGCGAGCTGGACGGACGCCAGCACCGAGGCGAGCTGCTTGGACGATTCCTTGAGTTCGATGGTGTCGCCGTCCTTGACCAGATAGGACGGGATGTTGACCCGCCGGCCGTTGACCTTGACGTGGCCGTGGTTGACGAACTGGCGCGCGGCGAAAACGGTGGGCACGAACTTCATGCGGTAGACGACCGCGTCGAGGCGCCGTTCCAGGAGCCCGATCAGATGTTCGGAGGTGTCGCCCTTCCGGCGCGCGGCTTCGGCGTAATAGCGGCGGAACTGGCGCTCGCCGATATTGCCGTAATAGCCCTTCAATTTTTGTTTGGCGCGCAGCTGGGTGCCGAAGTCGGACGGCTTGCGGCCGCGCCGCTGGCCATGCTGGCCGGGGCCGTATTCGCGAACGTTGAGGGGACTTTTCGGCCGACCCCAGAGATTGGCGTTGAGGCGGCGATTGATCTTGTACTTGGACTCGGCGCGTTTGGTCATGTGACTCGGTTTCCCGTTGGTTGTTGTCCCGATAGGCCCCGGCGCGAAATTCCCGGCCGGGGCGTGGCTGCGGCCAACGAAGGGCCGGGCCCGCGTTCTCGGAAATCAAGGGGCGGCAGTATAGGCGCGCGCGCGCGCCTGTCAAACGCCGCAAGCCACTGGAATCTCAGGTCGATTCCAGCTCGCTGTCCCAATAGAGGAAGTCGCGCCAGCTTTCGTGCAGGTAGTTGGGCGGGAAACCCCGGCCGTTTTCCTGCAACTCGACGTTGGTCGGCGCGTACGGTTTGCGCCGGAGCGCGAGCCCGACCTCGTTCGGCAGGCGGCGGCCCTTGGTCATGTTGCACGGCTCGCACGCGGTCACCACGTTCGACCAGACCGTGCGGCCGCCGCGCGAGCGCGGCACCACGTGGTCGAAGGTCAGGTGTTCGGTCGGAAAATGGCCGCCGCAGTACTGGCAGCGGAACCGGTCGCGCAGGAATACGTTGAACCGGGTGAACGCCGGCCGGCGCGAGACGGGCACGAATTCCTTGAGCGCGATCACGCTCGGCAACTGGATGCGCGCGCTCGGCGAGCGCACGACGCGGTCGTATTCGGAAATCACGCTGACGCGGTCGAGAAACACGGCCTTGACCGAATCCTGCCACGACCACAGCGACAACGGGAAATAGCTGAGCGGCCGAAAGTCGGCGTTCAACACCAAGGCCGGGAAACTGTTGACGGCGATACTCACGTTGAACTCCCGCTCAGCATCCGGGGCATACTACAGGATGGCGGGGTGGTTGCAAATCGGAGCGGCGAGGGTTTACCGGCCGTCCGGGCGAAGGGTTTGCCGGAGAAATTCCTGGGCCAGTTTGATCCCTTCCTCGTCGATGCCGTGGGCCAGTCCGGGGCGCGTGTGGGCGCGCACCGCGACCTTGTTCGCCTCGAGCGCCTTCTTGGCGTGGTCGAGGGACTGCACGGGCACGATGGCGTCGGCGTCGCCGTGGACCAGCAATACCGGCGGGCGCGAGCGCAATTCGGTAGCGAGCGAATCGTCCCCGACCAGCATGCCCGAAAAGCCGACGATCCCGGCCAAGGTTTTCGCGCGGCGGAGCCCGACGTAGAGCGCCATCATGGTGCCTTGCGAAAAGCCGATCAGGGCCATGTCCTTGTCTTCGAGCCCGAAGACAGCGAGCAGATGGTCGATGAAATGGTCGAGGATCGGCGCCGCGGCCCGGGTGCCCTTGAGCCGCGCCTCGGGCCCGAAATCGCTGAGGCTGAACCACTGATAGCCGTAGGGCGCCATGTCGAACCGTTGCGGCGCGTTGGGGGAAAAGAACGCGGCTTCGGGCAACACCTGCTGAAAGAAGGGCGCGAGCCCGATCAGGTCATTGCCGTCGGCGCCGACGCCGTGCAGCAACAACACCAACTGGCGCGGCGGCCCGCCGGCGGCGGGCGGCAACGTCGGACCGGACAGCAAGGGAAGCTCGGGCATGAACGAAGTGGTAGCCAATTTGGCCCGCTTCTGCCATCCCTTCCGGCGAGGAATCATGACCATCGTCACCCGATTCGCGCCGAGCCCGACCGGCCTTTTGCACCTCGGCCACGCTTTCGCCGCCCTGTTCGCCGAAGCGCGCGCGCGCGAAGTGGGCGGGCGGTTCCTGCTCCGGATCGAGGACATCGACCCGATCCGCTGCCGGCCCGAATTCGAGGCGGCGTTGGTGCAAGACCTGGCCTGGCTCGGGCTCGTTTGGGAAGAGCCGGTGCGGCGGCAATCGGAACGCATGGCCGACTACCGCGCCGCGCTGGCCCGCCTCGAATCCGAAGGGCTCGTCTATCCCTGCTTCTGCACCCGGCGCGAGATCGCGGCGGAGATCGCGGCCGCCGCCGAGGCCCCTCACGGTCCCGACGGGCCGGTCTATCCCGGCATCTGCCGCGCGCTGACCGAGGCGGAACGGCGCGAACGGATCGCGACTGGAGTTCCGTTCGCGCTCCGGCTCGACATGGCCGAGGCGCTGCGCCGCGCGGGTCCGCTCGCCTGGACCGACCGCGCGCGCGGGCCGCAGGACGCGCGCCCCGAAATTTTCGGCGACGTGGTGCTGGCGCGCAAGGACACGCCCGCCAGCTATCACCTCGCCGTCACCGTCGACGACGCGCGCCAAGGCGTGACGCTGGTGACCCGGGGCGAGGACCTGTTCGCCGCCACCCACGTGCACCGTCTGTTGCAGGCGCTGCTCGGGTTGCCGGCGCCCGCGTATTTCCACCATCGGCTGCTGGTCGGCGCCGATGGGCAACGCTTCGCCAAGCGCGACCGGTCGCTCACCCTGCGCGCCCTGCGCGAAGCCGGGCACACGCCGGCGGAAGTGCGGACGATGGCGGGGTTTTGACGGAACTACGGCAAGCAAAGTAAATTCACGCAATAGGCGATTTTAGTGGTGATAATCCCTATCCTTTTAACCGAATAATTATGAGCGGTAGAAAATTCAAGCTCGAGCCGGTCGCGGCTTCGTTTCCAGGTGTTGAAACGAGACGACTTCCGCTGCCGCGCGTGCGGCGCCAACCCACCAACCTCGCCGGGACTTCGCCTGCATGTTGACCACATCGTGCCATGGAGCAAAGGCGGAGAAACCATAATGGACAATCTCCAAACCCTTTGCGAACGGTGCAACTTGGGCAAGAGCAATACGCTTTAACGGGCTATCGCCGCCAAGCTAAGCGGTTGCGCCTTTGTCGGCTTGAATAATTATGTGAAATAACACATAATTAAACATAATGCGGGACTACGCCGAACCGAAGCCGTTGATTTGGCGCGCGACCTCGAAGGCGGACTTCATGGCTTTTCCGGCGACCGTGCAACGCGAGATGGGATACGCGCTCTTTCTCGCACAAATGGGCAAGCGTCATCCGATCATGGCGAAGACGCTGAAAGGCTTTGGCGGCGGCACGGTGATGGAGGTCAGGGAGAGCCATCAGGGTGACGCATATCGCGCCGTTTATACGGTGCGACATGCCGATGCAATCTATGTCCTTCATGCCTTTCAAAAGAAGTCGAAGAAGGGCGTTGCGACGCCGAAGGCCGACATGGCGCTGGTCCGAAAGCGATGGGCCGATCTGATCGCAGACATGGAGAAGCGAAGATGACCCGAATTCCCACGGCGAAAGACCCGACTCGGAACGTCTGGCTGCAGCTCGGGCTGCCCGACGCCGAAGAGCATTATCTCAAGGCTGAGTTGGTTTTTAGGCTCGACAAAACGATCAAGGTCCTCGGCCTGACGCAGCATGCGGCGGCGCGTAGGCTCCGTACCACCCAACCCGAGTTGTCGAAGATTCTCCGGGGTAAGTTTTCCGAAGTTTCCCTGGAACGACTGATGCGTTTCCTGACGGCCTTGGGTCAACGCATCGAAATCAAGATTGGTGCGGCAAAGAAAGGCGAACCCGGCGAAGTGGTGATCGGAGATATTCGCCGACGCGCGGCTTGATTATCGCGTTGGCGTGAACTGCTCGGGGTGACTGGCGTCGATCATCGGACCGTCCTTGAAGCGCAGCCAGCCGCGCACCTCGACCCGTTCGCCTTTGAATGTCAGCGGATCGACTCCGGCCGCGCGAAAGAGCTTGAGCGCCGCGCCGTCGAGCCGGACGGTGAAATCGGTCCGCCAATCGGGACCGAAGTTGAGGAACACCGCGTTCTTGACCTTGACCGCGTCGACCACGGTCCCGGCGACGATCTGGAAAGTATCGAGATCGCCCTTGAGTCCTTCGGGCGCGCGCACCGCATAGAACGGGTGCGCCCAGATGCCGCGCCGCGCGGCGCGCGCCTCGGCCTCCAGGGCGTACATTTCGGCGGCGCGCGCGCGGTTGTCGGGAAACGTATAGACCCGGGCCTGGCCCTGCCTCAGCATTTCGCCCTGCACCCACAAGCCGTCGGCGCGATGGAGGTGTGCCAGCACGCGGCCGTGGCGGTCTCGGTTGGCGCCACCGTGGCGAAGGATCACGCGCTGACCGACCACGAGCGCGGCGACGGCGCGCTTCGAGTCTTCCGCCAACGGCCAGTCCTTGAAGTTCCTGCGGCCGAGGGCGAGTTTCGGCGCCTGCAGACCGACCAGGCGCACCTCGCGCCCGTCGGCGAGAAGGACCGTATCGCCGTCCACCGCCTCGCGCACGATTTCCTCGCCGCCCGCGACCAAATCTTCGCCGGCGCGCGCGTCCGCGAACGGAAGCGCCGCCGCGACCAAGGCGAGAACGGCAACGAGCGCAAATAACCATCGGCGCGACATGGATAGATCGTAGCTCGCCCGGGCCCGAGCGCAACACGGCGGATGTAACCAATCGCTAACCATCGACGGTGATTTTCGTGGATCGATTCCATTATTCCGCCATAATCCCGGGCCATTATCGGGCTAGCGGCGCTCACGCCATTGCCCGCCGCCGCCCATCGCTTCGTTGTCGCCATGCCTGGTCCGTTGCCGATCCGTCTTTCGATCCTGCTCGCGGCGCTCGCGATCGCGCCCGGCGTCGCGCGCGCGGAGATGGCCATCCCGAACGGCACCTGGACGCTGCTGATGGAAAACGACCGCTTCGCGGATACCGACCGGCATTACACCCACGGCACCCGGCTCGCCTGGGTGTCGGACAAGACCGGCACCGGACCCGGTTGGGTGCGCGACCTGTTGGGCCGAGCCTATCCCTTCGCCGACGTGCGCGGCGGGCGGATCGGCTTCGCCCTCGGCCAGAACATCTACACGCCCGAAAACATTTCGCGCAGCGACCTGATCGTCAACGACCGGCCCTACGCCGGCTGGCTCTACGGCGCGGCCTCCGTGCACGCCGAGACGCGGCAGAACCTGCTCGGCCGGAAGCTCGACGTGCTCGACACCGTCGAGATGCAGCTCGGCATGATCGGGCCGCTGTCGCTCGCCGAGCCGACCCAGAAAACGGTGCACGAACTGATCGACACCACCCGGCCGCGCGGCTGGAGCCACCAGCTCGACACCGAGCCGGGCATCGCGCTGCTCGCCGAGCGCAAATGGCGCACGCCGGAAACGAAACTCGGCGCGGGCAGAATCGCGTTCGACGTCATTCCCCATCTCGGCGCGGCGCTCGGCAACGTCTATACCCACGTCAACGCCGGGGCGATGGCGCGTATCGGGCGCAACCTCGCCTTCGATTACGGTCCGCCCCATATCCAACCGGCGCTGTCGGGGTTGGAGGCGATCGATTCGGGAGGCGAGGTCGGCTGGTACCTGTTCGCCGGCGTCGAGGGCCGCGCGGTCGGGCGCAATATCTTTCTCGACGGCAACACGTTTTCCGACAGCCACAGCGTCGATAAGCACACCCTGGTCGGCGATTTTCAGGTCGGCGCCGCGCTCGTCGCCGGGCGCTTCCGTATCGCCTACACCCACGTGTTCCGGACCCGCGAATTCGAAAACCAGAACGAACCCGACCGGTTCGGCGCCGTCAGCATCTCCGCCCGATTCTGATTGCGCCCTGCCCGACGGTGCGGATTAAATTGGAGCCATGCCCGGACCCCTTTCCCGCGTCGCTTTCGCCTTCGTTCTCGCCGGCGCGCTCGCGCCGCTCGCGGCCTGCACCGTCAATCCCGCGACCGGGCAGCAGAGCTTCACCGGCTTCATGTCGGAAAGCGAAGAGCTGCGCGTCGGCGCCCAGGAGCATCCCAAGATCCTGCGCGAATTCGGCGGCGCCTACGACAATCCGGCGCTCGCCGATTACGTGCGGCGGGTCGGGGAATCGCTCGTGCGCGTCTCGGAAACGCCGAACCTTCGCTATACTTTCACTGTTCTCAATGACGACAAGGTCAACGCCTTCGCGCTGCCCGGCGGTTACGTCTACATCACCCGCGGCCTGCTCGCGCTCGCCGAAAACGAAGCCGAAATGGCGGGGGTGCTCGCCCACGAAATCGGCCATGTGGTCGCCCGCCACACCGCCCAGCGCTACAGCCAGGCGATGGCCGCCAACATCGGCCTGACCGTCCTCGGCGTGCTCGGTCAGGCCGCCGGCGTGCCGGGCGCCGCCTCCGACCTCGCCCAATTCGGCGCCGCCGCCGCGCTGCAAAGCTATTCGCGCGAGCAGGAATTGGAATCGGACATGCTCGCGGTCCGCTACATGGTCCGGACCGGCTACGCGCCCGGGGCCATGAACAGCTTCTTCCGCAAGATGGAGGCCAACGACCGCCTGCTGGCCGAACTGGAAGGGCGGCCCGGCGGCGACGACCGCTACAACATCATGTCGACGCACCCGCGCACGTCGCAGCGCATCGACCAGGCGATCGCGCTGGCCCAGGTCAATTCGGCGCCCGGTCTCCGTTACGAACGCAAGGCCTTCCTCGACCGCATCGACGGCATGACCTTCGGCGACGATCCCCGCCAGGGTATCCGGCGCGGCCGCGAGTTCGTTCACCCCGAACTGCGCTTCCGCTTCACCGTGCCGCAGGGGTTCGCGCTGTTCAACTCGCCGCGCCAGGTGATCGCGCGCGGGCCGCAGCAATCGCTGATCGTTTTCGACATGGAATCCGAAGCCAAGGCGCGCGCCGCCGGCCCGCTCGACCGCTACCTGACCCACGAGTGGGGCGCGCGGTTCGCGCTGCGCGACGTCGAACCCATTACCGTCAACGGCCTGTCCGGCGCGACCGGCCGGACGCGGGTGCAAACCCGGAACGGCGTGATGGACCTGCGCCTGGTGGCCATGCGCGCGGACGCGGCGCGGATCTATCGCATGGTGTTCGTGACGCCGCCCCGGTTGACCGATTCGCTCCGCACCGAGTTGCAGCGCACCACCTATTCGTTTCGCCTGTTGACGCCGGCCGAGGCGGCGGGGGTCAAGCCGCTGCGCATCGCCCTGGTTACCGCCAAGGCGGGCGACACCGCCGAATCGCTCGCGGCGCGCATGCCGTTCCCGGACCACAGGCTCGAATGGTTCGAGACCCTGAACGGCCTCGCCCGCGGGCAACCGCTGGTGCCGGGCGAAACCTTCAAGACGGTCGTCGAATAAGGAAAGCCCGGACATGGATCTATTGATCGAGGGTTACCGCCGCTTTCGCGCCCGCACCTGGGACCGCCAGCGAACCCGCTTCCGGGCGCTCGCCGACAGCGGCCAACGGCCGCAAGCCCTCGTCGTCGCCTGCGCCGATTCGCGGGTCGATCCGCAAATGATCTTCGATGCCGCGCCGGGAGAGCTGTTCGTCGTCCGCAACGTCGCCAACCTCGTGCCCCCCTATATGCCGGACAAGAAGCTGCACGGCACCAGCGCCGCGCTCGAATTCGGCGTTCGTGCCCTCGCCGTTCCGAATTTGATCGTGATCGGCCACGCCATGTGCGGGGGCATCCAGGCGCTGCTTCAGGGGGCGCCGAAGGAAACGCCCGATTTCGTCGAATCCTGGGTGGCGATCGCCGATCCGGCGCGCCAAGCGGTCAGCCAAACGCCGGCGGCCGACCGCCAACAGGCCTGCGAACACGAAGCCATCCGGTTGTCGCTCAGAAATCTCGACACGTTCCCGTGGATTCGGGACAGGGTCGCCGCCGGCCGGCTGCGACTCGACGGTTATTACTTCGATATCCGTTCGGGGATTCTGATGCGCCTCGGCGCCGACGGCGTTTTCGCGCCCGTCCCCATAGACGCCGAATAACGCTTACGTTCCGGCGAGCAGGTTTTCCAGCTTCTGGGTCGCCTGGGCGACGTCGACGCGCTCGACCGCCGCCAATTCGGCGGCGAGGCGGTCGCGCGCGGCCTCGTAGATCTGCCGCTCGCTGAACGACTGGTCGGGCTGGCCGACGTTGCGGTGCAAATCGCGCACCACCTCGGCGATGGCGATGGGATCGCCGGAATTGATCTTGGCCTCGTACTCCTGGGCGCGGCGGCTCCACATGGTGCGCTTGACGCGGGCGCGACCCTTGAGGGTGGCCAGCGCGGCTTCCATGTGCTTGCGCGAGCTCAATTTGCGCAGCCCCGAGGTCGCGACCTTGACGATCGGAACCTTGAGCGTCATGCGGTCGCGTTCGAAGGAAATCACGAACAGTTCCAGCTTGTGGCCGGCGATTTCCTGCGCCTGGATTTCCTGGATCAAGCCGACGCCATGGGTCGGATAGACCACGTGATCGCCGACCTTGAACAGGATGTCGGCCTTTTTGACCGGCGTCTTGCTCGCGGCCTTGGCCGCGGGAGCGGCCGGTTTTGCCGGCGCGGCCTTCGTCCGGGCCGGGGCGGGCTTGGCTTTGGTTTTCGCTGCCGGCTTGGATGCCTTCGCGGGTTTTTTCTTGGTCGTCATGGATCGGAACGGTGGGTGGAGGGGGCGCTCAGGCTGCTCGTAAAAACAACGCCTTCCGGCGAGAAACCGGTCGGCGTCCAAAGCGGACGCTATCACATTTTCAAGCCGAAATACAGGGCGAGCGGGGAAAAACGCGCCGCGACGCAACGCGCAAGCGATGGATGCGTCAGGCCTTCTTGCCCGGATTGGGGCTGAAGTATTGCGCCTTGTCTTTCTTGTCTTTCCACTCGTCCGCGTCGGCCGGTGGCGTTCCCTTGCGGGTGATGTTGGGCCACTTGGTCGAGTATTCGCGGTTGATCTCCAGCCACTTGTCGATTCCCTTTTCGGTGTCGGGAACGATGGCCTCGACCGGGCATTCGGGCTCGCATACCCCGCAGTCGATGCATTCGTCGGGATGGATGACCAGGAAGTTCTCGCCCTCGTAGAAGCAGTCGACGGGGCAAACCTCGACGCAATCCTGCAATTTGCACCTGATGCAGCTTTCGGTGACGACGTAAGTCATGCGCTAGTTGTCCTTCACAAGGCCCCTCCCGCGGGCGCGCAGCGCCCGGACGGCGCGCCTTGCTATCACATCCGCCCGGACCGGGACAACCCCGATGGCCCGCGGAATGCGCGCCGCGCATGGGAGCACTGCCGAAGGGCGGGGCCCGCTTATTCCTTATTCCTGGCCGGGGCATCCGGCGCGGCCGGCGCGATCTCCTGGTACATGGCGGCGGCCTCGGCCGCCGGGCCCCGGCGGGTACCCAGTCCCCGAATGCGGACGACGCGCAGTCGTCCGCCGACGACGAACGTGAGCACATCGCCTTCCTTGATCGCATGGCTGGCCTTGGCGATGGACGCCGCGTTGACCCGCATGCGGCCGGCCGAGCAATAATGGGCGGCGGCCGTACGGCTTTTGAACAAGCGCGCGAACCACAGCCACTGATCGATCCGGCGCGTCGAAGCGGACTTGGTCTCGACCACGTTTCAACGCCGCCGGGGGCGCGCTTTGTCGCGGGCGCTTTTGTCGAGGAACGCCTCGAGCACCGCGAAGGGAGAATCCCGGTCCCGAGTCCGATGCCGTCCGCGCGACGGCGGAAGGGTTTCCCGCGCCCGGCGCCGGCGGCGGGGTTGCCACAACGTCTTCTCGCCCTGCCCGACCGGCTCGAAGCCGAGCGCGCCGAGTACGGCGGCGATCTCGCGCGGGCCGCAACCGGGAAGCTCGGGCCAATCGGACGGCGGCGCGAACGGACCCTGTTTCGCCAGCGACCACGCGCGCGCCGCCGCCCGTTCGAGCGCGTCCGCGCGGACGGCGATCGGTCCCAAGACGCGGAACCCGACCGCTTCGAGGAAATCGGGCGGCGCGGAGGATGCGTCTTCGCGCCGCAGCCACGTCCGGCCGGGCAACGGCGCGGATGGCGGCATGGGCGACGAAACGGCCTGGCCCTTCGCGGCGGCCCACAGGCGGGCGCGCAGGTCGATGGCCGCCGGCTTGAGCAGCGCCGGCATGAAAACGCTTTCGCGTCCGATGACGATTCCGCGCCGCGCCAGCCAGCGGCGCTCGTCGCGGGTCAACACCGCGATCTGCGCCTCGGCGAGCCCGCGCGGCATCGTGCCGAACCCTTCGGCGAGCCGAAACACGAGGCCGCGCAACGCGCCGCCCGACGCCGCCTCGTGCGCGGCGAACAACGGCGCGAAAACCCGTTGCGCCGCGCCCTTGGCCCAGTCGACCAGGCGGCGCCGGATGCGCTCGCGCTCGCCGCCTTCGAGCAGCTCGCTCGCGATCACCGCGATCTGCGGCGCGTAGGGGCCGGCGCCGGGCGCGAGGCGGGCGACGTCGGCGCCGCGCCAGAGGACGCCGCCGCCCGCGCCGAAGGCGAAGGCGTCGTCGTCGGACTGCTCGAGCGCGCGCACGCGCGCGGCCGCCTCGCCGCGCAACGCCCGCGTCACCGCGGACGCGATCGCCCGTTCCGCGCCGCCCGGCCGCGAATCCGCCGCCGCGCCGGATTCGGCGACGAACCGGAAACCTTCGAGCCGTCCGACCGCTTCGCCTTCGACCGTCACGCGGCCGTCGCGCGCGACCGCCGCGATGAAGGCGCGGCTGTCCCGGAGCCGGCTCACCAGCAACGCGGCGCGCCGATCCACGAACCGTTGGGTCAGCCGCTCGTGCAGCGCGTCGGAAAGCCGGTCCTCGACCAGGCGCGCGCGGTCCCGCCAATGGACCGGATCGGCGAGCCAGCCGGCCTGGTAGGCGACATAGGTCCACGTCCGGATGTTGGCGATGCGCTGGATCAGCGTTTCCATGTCGCCGTCGGTGCGGTCGATGCGGGCGATCTGGTCGGCGACCCAGTCGGCGGGCAACCGTTCTTCCGGTCCAACCAGATGGAGGAACAAGCGTTTCAAAAAACGCGCGTGCGCCTCGCTCATCACCTTGCGGAAATCCGGCACCTGGCAGACCGCCCACAGCAGCCGCACGCGATCCTCGGCATCGGCGGCGCGCACGATGTCGGGGTCCTTGCCGAGGACGGCGAAGGCGAGCTCGTCCTGCGCTTCGCGCGCGCGGCGCAGGCCGGACAACGGGGGCGGCAAGGTCAATCCGCGTTGCAATCCGGCGAGCGAGCCGAAATCGAGGTCCGGATTGCGCCAATAGAGGAACTCCAGGGGATCGAAGCGGTGATTTTCGATCCGCTCGACCATTTCCCCGTCGAGCGGGCCGACGTCGGCGGTCGTGCCGAACGTGCCGTCGTTCATGTGGCGGCCGGCCCGCCCGGCGGTTTGGGCCAACTCGGCGGCGCCGAGGGTGCGCCAACCGCGGCCGTCGAACTTGCGCAACCCCGCGAACGCGACATGGTCGATATCCATGTTGAGGCCCATGCCGATCGCGTCGGTCGCGACCAGGTAGTCGACGTCGCCGGCCTGATACATGGCGACCTGCGCGTTGCGGGTTCGCGGGCTGAGCGCCCCGAGCACGACCGCCGCCCCGCCCCGGGTGCGCCGCACCAGTTCGGCGATGGCGTAGACCTCGGCGGCGGAGAACGCCACCACCGCGCTGCGCGGGGCCAAGCGCGCGATCTTGCGGCTGCCGGTGTAGGCGAGCGTCGAAAAACGCCGGCGCGGCGCCACCTCGGCCCGCGGCGCCAGCCGGCGCAGCAACGGGCGGATCGTTTCCGCGCCCATGACCATGGTTTCCGAGATCCCGCGCGCGTGCAGCAGGCGATCGGTGAAGACATGGCCGCGGTCGGGATCGGCGCACATCTGGATTTCGTCGACGGCAAGAAAATCGAACGGCCGGTCGAGCGGCATCGATTCGACGGTGCAGACGAAATAGCGCGCCCCCGGCGGCACGATCTTTTCCTCGCCGGTGACCAGGGCGACTTGCGCCTTGCCCTTGAGCGCCACCGCGCGGTCGTAGTTCTCGCGCGCGAGCAGGCGGAGCGGAAAACCGATGACCCCGGTCGGATGGGCGAGCATCCGCTCGAGCGCAAGGTGGGTCTTGCCGGTGTTGGTCGGCCCCAACACCGCGGTGATCCGGCCCGCCTCGGGCCGCGCGCCGTCCGCGAACGCCATGGGCGAACCATCCGGTTTCGGGCGTACGATGACAAGGGGACAAGAGACCTCGGCCGGAACGGTATTGACGACGGGAATGGGGCCGGTTAAATAATATCGACTCGATATTATTTAACCGGAGGCTCCCTCATGACCATCACCACCCGATTCGCCAGCCGTTTGGCGGTTGTCGCCGCTCTTGCCGTCGCCGGCGCGGCCGCCGCCGAATCCCCCGTTCCCTATCCCGACGGCTACCGCGCTTGGCGCCATATCAAGTCCATGGTCATCCTGCCCGGCCATCCGCTCGCCGACCCGTTCGCCGGCGTCCATCACGTCTATGGCAACGACAAGGCGCTCCAGGGCCTTGCCGGCGGCGCATACGCCGACGGTGCCGTGTTCGTGTTCGATCTGCTCGAAGGCGGGGTCAAGGACAACGCCGTGGTCGAAGGCCCGCGCAAGCTGATCGGCGTCATGCATCGCAACGCCAAGGCCTATGCCGCGACCGGCGGCTGGGGCTTCGAGGGATTCGCCGGGGACGCGCGCGACAAGCGCTTGGCATCGGACGGCGGCAAGTCGTGCTTCGCCTGCCACGAACAGCAGAAGGCGAAGGCGTTCGTGTTTACCGAAAACCGGAAATAAGTTGCGATTGATTTCCGCTTTTCTCCTCCATGAGGTAACGTTAATGTAAACGGAGACGACGCCAATATAAGTTCCCAGGAAACCGACGGTGTCCCAGCAAGCCGCATCACCGGCCGCGCATCGAATCGCCGCGTTGATCGAACGCCTGTCCCGGCTCGGGCGCATGGAGCGGTTTCGCCGCGGCCTTAACCCCGCGCAATGTGACGCGCTCAATTACATTGCCGTCGCCAACCGCTATTCGCGCAACCCGAGCGCGTTGGCCGATTTTCTCGGCTCGACGCGGGGTACCGTGTCGCAAACCCTGATTGCCCTCGAGCGCAAGGGGCTGATCGCGCGGCGTTCGGATGCCCGCGATGGGCGCGGCGTGACCCTCGAACTGACCCGCGCCGGACGGGCTCGACTCGAGAACGGGGATCAGTGTCCGGTCGACCGGGCCGCGCGCGCGCTCGCCGGCGCCGATCAGGCCGAACTCGCGGACCTGCTGGCCGCGATGCTGGGCCAGGCGCAACGGCAAAACAACTTCCGCACGTTCGGCATGTGCCGAACCTGCGTTCACTTCCGGCGCAACGGCGCGGACGGCGCCGAAGGCGGTCCGCATTTGTGCGGCTTGACCCGCGAACCCTTGAGCGATTCCGACTCGTTGCTGATCTGCCGCGAACACATTCCGCCGCAAGCGGCATAGGTTTCTTACCGCCCGAGGTGGCGGCGTTCGTCCTCGCTCTTGTCCCGGATCATCGGCACGAAGGCGACCGGCAGCTTGTTTTCGCACGCGAGCTTGCCGTTATCGCCCTTGACGCATCGCTGCAACGATTGCGGCTCCCATTGCCGGCCGAGCGGAATCACCAACCGGCCGCCCGGCTTGAGTTGTTCGACCAGGGTTTCGGGGATCCGCTCCGGCGCGGCGGTGACGATGATGGCGTCGAACGGCGCCGCCTCGGGCCAGCCCTTGAAGCCGTCCCCGATCCGCACCTGGACGTTGCCGTATCCCAGGTCCTCCAGCCGCCGCTCGGCGGCGCGGCCCAACGCCTCCACGATTTCGACGGTGTAGACCTCGCGCGCCAGTTCCGCCAACACCGCCGCCTGATAACCGGAGCCGGCGCCGATTTCCAGCACCCGGTCGGCCGGATCGAGATCGAGCAGCTCGGTCATCAGCGCGACGATGAACGGCTGCGAGATGGTCTGCCCGTGCCCGATCGGACGCGGCCGGTTGAGGTAGGCGTAAGGCGCTTCCGCCTCCGGCACGAAGCGGTGCCGCTCGACCTTGGCCATCGCCGCCCACACGCGCGGCGACAGATCGCGTCGGCCGGTCCAGGACGCGGTCTCGGCGGTATCCGCCCGGATCGCCTCCAGCATCGCCTGATGTTGCTTGGTCATCGGATGGGCCCCGGGGGCGCCGGCCGGGTCGTTTTGTCCGCGCGCCGGCATAACGGCCGATGCCGCCAGCGCCACGCCGACGAGTGTCGCACGGATCGTATTCATCGGAAACGGGATAGCCCGGAAAGCGCCGCAGGGCCCGGGCCCCGATTATCCCCGGAAATGCGGCCGGCCGCTAGCGGTTCGACGCCAGACGCGCCGCGCCGAGGATGCGTCCCGTCGCCTGCGACTGGACGAGGACGGCGATCCCGCGACCGCCGGCCGCGTCGGCCACCGCGTCCGGCACGCGCTGGGCGACCGCGTCGCCGTTCCAGTTGCCGATCAGATCGAACCGGCGCACGACGTTGCGGTTGACGATCGTCCGGCCCTTGTTTTCGCCGCGCGCGACCGCCGTCTGGTGGCGTTCGTCGAACGCGACGAGCCAGATGGACGCGTCCTCGGCCGCGACGCCCGATGCGCCCGCCGCCCCGACCCGAACGGCGAGTCCGCCGGCCTCCCGCGCCAGCGCGATGTCGAGACTCGGCAACGCCCGGGCGCTTTTGATCCGCTCCGCCACTTCGCCCCGCTTCGATCCCACCGTCTGATAGGCGCCGTGGATGACCATCTGCGGCGTGTACACGTAGCGGATGTTGAAATGTTTCTGATACTGGCGCTGCCGCTCCGTATAGGCCGGGTCGGCGAACGGGTCCTTCCAGCCGATGTAATCCCAATAATCGACGTGCAACGACAGCGCCAGCAGATCGCTCCGTTCGGCGAGCTGGCCGAGGTATTCGTCGGCGGGCGGGCAGGAGGAGCACCCTTGCGACGTGAACAACTCGACGACCGTCAGCCGCTCGCCGCCGCGCGCATCGGCGGAAACGAACGCGGCGATCAGCGCCAACGTCGCCATCCAAGCCGCGCGAAAGGACTGTCCGTGAACCACGCCGAAATCCTAGTTGGCCGCCGGTCGCCGGGCGAATCACGACGCGGTGAGAACGGCCCTCACGCCGCCGCGAGGCGGTCGAGCACGAAATGGAGGATTCCGCCCGCCTTGAAGTATTCCACCTCGTCCACGGTGTCGATCCGGCAACGCACCGGCACGGACTCGACGCGCCCGTCGGCGCGGCGCACGACCAGCGTGAGATCCATGCGCGGCGCGAGCCCCTTGGCCAAGCCGGTGATATCGAACGTTTCGCTGCCGTCGAGCTTCAGGGTTTTCCGGTCGGTGCCGGGGGCGAATTGCAGCGGCAACACCCCCATGCCGATCAGGTTGGAGCGGTGGATGCGCTCGAAGCTTTCCGCCACCACCGCCCTGACCCCGAGCAGCCGCGTGCCCTTGGCCGCCCAGTCGCGCGAAGAGCCGGTGCCGTATTCCTTGCCCGCGATCACCACCAGCGGCACGTTTTCCGCCTGATACTTCATCGCCGCGTCGTAAATCGGCATGACCGCGCCGTCGGGCATGTGGCGCGTGACGCCGCCCTCGGTGCCCGGCGCCACCTCGTTGCGGATGCGGATGTTGGCGAAGGTGCCGCGCATCATCACCTCGTGGTTGCCGCGCCGGGCGCCGTACGAGTTGAAATCCTCGGGCGCGACGCCGCGCTCGATCAGATACTGACCGGCCGGACTTTTCGCGCGGATCGAGCCCGCGGGCGAAATGTGGTCGGTGGTGACCGAATCGCCGAGCATCGCGAGCGGCCGGGCGCCCTTGATGTCGGTCACCGCCCGCGCGCCCGAGCCCGCCGCGAAGTAGGGCGGGTTGCGGACATAGGTCGACGACTTGTCCCAACCGTAGGCCATGCTCTTGGCGGTCTTGACCGCGCGCCATTCCTTCGGGCCCTTGAAGACGTCGGCGTAGCGCTTCTTGAACAGCGCGGGCTTCACCGCCTTGGCGATCGCCGCGCGGATTTCCTTGCCGCTCGGCCAGATATCCTTGAGGTAGACGGGCTTGCCGTTCCGGCCCTTGCCGAGAGGCTCCTTGGTCAAATCCCGGCGCACCGATCCGGCGAGCGCGTAGGCCACCACCAGCGGCGGCGACGCCAGGTAGTTGGCCTTGACGTGCGGGCTGATGCGGCCCTCGAAGTTGCGGTTGCCCGACAGCACCGCCGCGACCACCAGGTCGTTGTCGTCGACCGCCTTGGCGATCGGCGCGGGCAGCGGCCCGGCGTTGCCGATGCAGGTGGTGCAGCCGAACCCGGCGATGTTGAAGCCGAGGGTGTCGAGGTCCTTCTGCAACCCCGACGCCTTGAGATAATCCGCCACCACCTGCGAGCCGGGGGCGAGCGAGGTCTTGACCCAGGGTTTGCGCCGAAGACCGGCCTTGACCGCGTTGCGCGCGAGCAGCCCGGCGGCGATCAGCACCGAGGGATTGGACGTGTTGGTGCAGCTGGTGATCGCGGCGATGGTCACGTCGCCGTCGCGCAACGGGTAATCGGCGCCGCCGACCTTGACCGACCGGTCCGGGCTCGCGCCCTTGGCCATGTCGGGAAGCGCGCGGACGAAGGCCCCGGCCACGTCGCCGAGCGCGACGCGATCCTGCGGCCGTTTCGGTCCGGCGAGGCTCGGCTCGATCGTGCCGATGTCGAGTTCCATGACGTCGGTGAACACCGGATCGGGCGTCGCCTTGGTCCGCCACATGCCTTGCGCCTTGGCGTAGGCCTCGACCAGCTTGAGCTGCGCCGCGGGACGGCCGGTGAGCTTGAGATAACGGATCGTTTCGGCGTCGACCGGGAAGATCCCGCAGGTGGCGCCGTATTCCGGCGCCATGTTGGCGATGGTCGCGCGATCGGGCAGCGTGAGCGCGTCGAGCCCAGGCCCGAAGAATTCGACGAACTTGCCGACCACGCCCTTCTTGCGCAGCATCTGGGTGACGGCGAGCACCAGATCGGTCGCCGTGATCCCTTCCTTGAGTTCGCCCTTGAGGCGGAATCCGATCACCTCGGGGATCAGCATGGTGACAGGCTGGCCGAGCATGGCGGCTTCGGCCTCGATCCCGCCCACGCCCCAGCCGAGCACGCCGAGACCGTTGACCATGGTGGTGTGGCTGTCGGTGCCGACCACCGTGTCCGGGTACGCCACCGGCCGCCAGTTCGGCCCCGAGGACCACACCACCCGCGCCAGATGTTCGATGTTGACCTGATGGCAGATGCCGGTGCCCGGCGGCACCACGCGGAAGTTGTCGAACGCCGCCTGCCCCCAGCGCAGGAAGCTGTAGCGTTCGCCGTTGCGCTTGAATTCGAGCGCCGTATTCTTGGCCAGCGCGTCCTTGGTGCCGAAATGGTCGATCATCACCGAATGGTCGATGACCAGATCGACCGGCGACAGCGGATTGATCTTGCGCGCGTCGCCCCCGCGCGCGACCACCGCGTCGCGCATGGCGGCGAGATCGACCACGGCCGGAACGCCGGTGAAATCCTGCATCAGCACGCGCGCCGGGCGAAACGCGATTTCGTGATCGGACGCGCGCCGGTCGAGCCATCCGACCACCGCCTTGACGTCCTCGACCGTCACCGTGCGCCCGTCTTCCCAACGGAGCAGATTTTCGAGCAGCACCTTGAGCGAATAGGGCAGGCGCTCGATCCCGCGCAGCCCGGCGCGGCCCGCGGCCTTGAAGCTGAAATAATCGTAAGTCCGCCCGGCCACCTTCAGCGATTTCCGGGTCTGCAACGTATCCTGGCCGAATTCGTTCACGGATGTCTCCTTGGCGTCGGGTCGGGCGCGCGGCAGGGCGCCCGCGGTTCCCATCGGATCGGGGCTCTTTATATCATACGGTCCCGGGAATGCGCGCCCCCCGCCCGCGATCCGGGGGACTTGAGTGCCCCAATCTTCTGGGTTTTACTAGGCGAACGAATACGAGGCGCCGTCTATAAAATAATGCGCCCCTGGGAGAGCCGAGCGTCATGACCGTGCCCGCCGACGTGCCCGCGGCCGATCTCGACACCTTGCCCAAATGGCTGCTGGAAAACGCCCGGCGCCGCGGCGACCGCCCGGCCTTTCGCGAGAAGGACTATGGCATCTGGCAGCAGCGGACCTGGGCCGAGGCGGCGGACGAAGTCCGCGATTTCGCCTGCGGCTTGGCCGCGCTCGGCCTCAAGCCGGGCGACAAGATCACCACCGTCGGCGACAACCGCCCGAGACTCTACTGGGCGGTGGTCGCCGCGCAGGCGGTCGGCGGCATTCCGGTGCCGGTCTATCAGGATTCGGTCGCGGCCGAGATGGGCAAGGTGCTCATCCACGCCGGGGTCCGTTTCGCCGTCGCCGAAAACCAGGAGCAGGTGGACAAGCTGATCGACATCAAGGCCACCTGCCCGAGCCTCGAATTGATCGTCTACAGCGACCCGCGCGGCCTCAAGCATTACCCGCAGGCCTACCTCAAGTCCTACGACGAGGTGCAGGAAATGGGGCGCGCCTTCGCCAAGGCCAACCCGACTTTCTTCGCCGACGGCGTCGCCAAGGGCCGCGGCGGCGACATCGCATTGATCGCCTACACCTCGGGCACCACCGGCCAGTCGAAGGGCGTGGTGCTGACGTTCGCCAACCTGATCGAAACCGCGCTCAGCGCCGCGCGCATGGACAAGCTCGGCGACGACGAGGAGATGCTCTCCTACCTGCCGATGGCCTGGATCGGCGACATCATCTTCTCGCTCGGGCAAAGCTACGTCTGCGGCTTCTGCATCAGTTGCCCGGAAAGCGCCGCGACCGTGCTTACCGACATGCGCGAAATCGGGCCGACCTACTTTTTCGCGCCGCCCCGCATCTTCGAGAGCATCCTGACCACGGTGATGATCCGCATCGAGGACGCGAGCGCGATCAAGCGCGCGATTTTCCATTATTTCATGGACGTCGCCCGCCGCGTCGGCGCCGACGTTCTCGACCGCAAGCCGGTGCCGTTGTGGGACCGGTTGAACTACGCGCTCGGCGAAATCCTGGTCTACGGTCCGCTGCGCAACGTGCTCGGCTTTTCCCGCATCCGGCTCGCCTACACGGCGGGCGAGGCGATCGGGCCGGACATCTTCCGCTTCTACCGTTCGCTCGGCGTCAACATCAAACAGCTTTACGGCTCGACCGAGGCCTCGGTGTTCGTCACCGTCCAGCCCGACGGCCGCATCAAGCCCGAATCGGTCGGCGTGCCGGTGCCGGGCGTCGAACTGCGCATCGCCGAGTCGGGCGAGGTGCTGTTCCGCAGCCCGGGCGTGTTCCATTCGTATTACAAGAACGAGGACGCGACCCGCGCGACCAAGACGCCCGACGGCTGGGTGCTGACGGGCGACGCCGGCTTTCTCGACGACGACGGGCAGTTGCACATCATCGACCGGGCCAAGGACGTGGGCCGGATGAAGGCGGGCGGCCTGTTCGCGCCCAAGTACATCGAGAACAAGCTCAAGTTCTTCCCCTACATCAAGGAAGCGGTCACGTTCGGCGACGGCCGCGATTACGTCGCCGCGTTCATCAACATCGACCTGGCGGCGGTCGGCAACTGGGCGGAACGGCGCGGCCTCGCCTATTCCGGCTACGCCGACCTCGCCCAGCAGCCGGCGGTGCTCGAACTGCTCGACGACTGCGTGCGCAAGGTGAACGCCGACCTCGCGGCCGAAACCCGCCTCGCCGGGTCGCAGATCCGGCGCTATCTGGTGCTGCACAAGGAGCTCGACGCCGACGACGGCGAATTGACCCGCACGCGCAAGGTGCGCCGCGGCTTCATCGCCGAAAAGTACGCGCCGCTGGTGGACGCCCTCTATTCGAACCGCGACCGCTGTTCGGTCGAGGCCGAAGTCACCTTCGAGGACGGCCGCAAGGGCAAGATCAGCGCCGAGCTGACGATCCGCGACGTGCCGACGGTCGAACCGTTGCGCAAGGCCGGGTGAGCGCGATGGAACGCCTGAGCAGGATCGGCGACGCGGTTCTGACGCTGGACAACATCAGCCTCGCGTTCGGCGGCGTCAAGGCGCTGACCGACGTGAGCTTCGCGGTGCGCGCGCACGAGATTCTCGCCATCATCGGGCCCAACGGCGCGGGCAAAAGCTCGATGCTCAACGTCATCAACGGCTTTTATCATCCGCAGCAGGGCACCATCACCTTCGAGGGCAGGCCCCGCAAGCGGATGGAGCCGCACGAGGCCGCCACCCACGGCATCGCCCGCACCTTCCAGAACATCGCGCTGTTCAAGGGCATGAGCACGCTCGACAACATCATGACCGGGCGCAACACCAAGATGAAACGGAACCTGCTCTGGCAGGCGCTCTACTACGGGCCCGCCCTCCAGGAGGAGGTCGAGCACCGCGCCGTGTGCGAGAAGATCATCGACTTCCTCGAAATCGAATCGATCCGCAAGACGCCCGTGGGCAAGCTCCCCTACGGCTTGCAGAAGCGGGTCGAATTGGGCCGCGCGCTCGCCGCCGAGCCGACCCTTCTCCTGCTCGACGAGCCGATGGCCGGCATGAACCTCGAGGAAAAGCAGGACATGTGCCGCTTCATCCTCGACGTCAACGACGAATTCGGCACCACCATCGTCCTGATCGAGCACGACATGGGCGTGGTGATGGACATTTCCGACCGGGTGGTGGTGCTCGACTACGGCCGCAAGATCGCCGAAGGCACCCCCGACCAGGTGCGCGCCAACCAGGACGTGATCGACGCCTACCTCGGCGTTTCCCACTGAGGACCGCAACGGACATCGGCCATGGACATCCTGTTTTTCTTCGAGGTTCTGATCGGCGGCCTTCTCTCCGGCACCATGTATTCGCTGGTGGCGCTCGGGTTCGTCCTGATCTTCAAGGCCTCCGGCGTGTTCAACTTCGCGCAAGGCACCATGGTCCTGTTCGCGGCGTTGACCTTCGTGCGCCTGGTCGAAATGGGCTGGAACTTCTGGCTCGCCATCGCCGCCACTTTCGCCGCCATGGTCGCGCTGGCGTTCGCGGTCGAGCGGTTCGTGCTCCGCCCGATGATCAATCAGCCGCTCATCATCCTGTTCATGGCGACCATCGGCATCACCTTCTTCCTCGAGGGCTTCACCCAGACGGTCTGGGACAGCGACGTGCACCGGCTCGACCTCGGCATCAAGGACACGCCGTGGGAAATCAAGGGCATGCTGATCAGCCAGTTCGACGTGTTCGCCGCCGTCGCCGCCGGTTCCATGGTCGCGGCGCTGGCCGTTTTCTTCAACAAGACCCGGATCGGGCGCGCGCTGCGCGCGGTCGCCGACGACCACCAGGCGGCGATGTCGGTCGGCATTCCGCTGCAGCACATTTGGGTGGTGGTGTGGACCGCCGCCGGGGTGGTCGCCCTGGTCGCCGGGCTGTTGTGGGGCGCGCGGCTCGGCGTGCAGTTCTCGATCACCATCGTCGCCCTGAAGGCGCTGCCGGTGCTGATCCTCGGCGGCTTCACCTCGGTGCCGGGCGCGATCATCGGCGGCCTGATCATCGGCGCCGGCGAAAAGCTGGCCGAAGTCTACATCGGCCCGTTGGTCGGCGGCGCGATCGAGAACTGGTTCCCCTACATGCTCGCCATGGTCTTCCTGCTGTTCCGGCCGCAGGGATTGTTCGGCGAGAAGATCATCGAACGGGTGTGAACGATGTTTTACCGCGAAGCGGGGCTGTTCAAGACCACCTACCCGGCGGACCAGGCGATCTTTCCCCTGCCGCTCGACCGCTGGGGCATGGCGGGCGTGCTGGTCGTCGCCTACGCCGTCATCCCGGTCGTCGCCGACGATTACTGGCTGCGCTCGATTTTGATCCCGTTCCTGATCTACTCGCTCGGCGCCATCGGCCTCAATATTCTCACCGGCTACGCCGGGCAGTTGAGTCTCGGCACCGCCGGGTTCATGGCGGTCGGCGCGTTCGCCGCCTATAACTTTTCGATCCGCCTGCCGGAAGTCCCCTTGCTCGTCAACTTTGCCCTGTCCGGCCTCATCACCGCCGGCGTCGGCGTGCTGTTCGGCATTCCGTCGCTCCGCATCAAGGGGTTTTATCTCGCGGTCGCGACCCTGGCGGCGCAGTTCTTCCTGGTCTGGCTGTTCACCCGGGTCGGCTGGTTCACCAACTACTCGCCCTCCGGCGTCATCACCGCGCCGCCGATGCAGGTGTTCGGCATTCCGATCGACAGTTCGGTCAGCCGCTATCTCTTCACCCTGTCGGTGGTCGCGGTGCTCGCGCTCGCCGCCAAGAACATGGTGCGCGGCAACATCGGGCGCAAATGGATGGCGATCCGCGACATGGACATCGCCGCCGAGATCATCGGCATTTCCCCGCTCGGCGCCAAGCTCTCGGCCTTCGCGGTCAGTTCGTTCTACTGCGGCGTCGCCGGCGCCCTGTGGGCCTACCTGTACCTCGGCACGGTCGAGCCCGACGCGTTCGGAATCGACCGCTCGTTCCAGTTCCTGTTCATGATCATCATCGGCGGGCTGGGATCGATCCTGGGATCGTTCCTCGGCGCCGGTTTCATCGTCCTGCTGCCGATCCTGATCACCAACGTCGGCTACCTGGCGACCGGCGGGTCGCTGCCGGCGCACGTGGTCACCCACACCCAGTACATGATCTTCGGCGCGCTGATCGTGTTCTTCCTGATCGTCGAGCCGCACGGCCTCGCGCGGCTGTGGCAGATCGCCAAGGAGAAACTGCGGCTTTGGCCCTTCCCGTACTGATTGCGGGGAGATCGGCCCGCATGTTAGATTTGAGTCAACACCAAAAAACGAAACACGCGTCCGTGTTCACACCCTAGGGAGGATCCCATGAACCTGAAGAAGCTTGCCTTGAATCTCGCCGGCGCCGCCGCGGTGGCGGCGTTCGCCGCGACGCCGGCTCTGGCGCAAAACGAGCAATTCATTCCGGTGACCACCTACGACACCGGACCGTTCGCGGTGAACGGCCAGCCGTTCATGGACGGCTTCGTCGACTACTTCAAGATGATCAACGCCCGCGACGGCGGCGTCGGCGGCGTCAAGCTGGTTTGGGAGGAATGCGAAACCGAATACAAGCCCGACCGCTTCGTCGAATGCTACGAGAAGCTGAAGAAGAAGGGCCCGACCGGCGCGGCGGTGTTCAATCCGCTCGGCACCGGCCTGACCTACGCGGTGATCGACCGCGCCGCGGTCGACAAGGTTCCGGTCATCTCCATGGGCTACGGCCGCACCGACGCGACCGACGGCCGCGTGTTCCCCTACATCTTCCCGCTGATCACCAACTACTGGTCGCAGAGCACCACCAAGATCAAGTTCATCGGCCAACAATTGGGCGGCATGGACAAGCTCAAGGGCAAGAAGATCGCCAACCTCTACCACGACTCGGCCTACGGCAAGGAAACGCTGCCGATCCTCGAGGAGCAGGCGAAGAAATACGGCTTCGAGCTCAAGTCCTATGCCGTCGGCGGCGCGGCCATGACCGACCAGACTGCGATCTGGCAGCAGATCCGCCAATACCGGCCCGACTTCGTGATCGTGCGCGGCTGGGGCGTGATGAACAAGGTGGCGATCGAAACCGCCGCCCGCATGGCGATCCCGCGCGAGAAGCTGATCGGCGTGTGGTGGAGCTGCGCCGAGCAGGACACCGTGCCCGCCGGCGACGCCGCCGCCAACTACATCTGCGCCAGCTTCCACGGCGCGGGCAAGGATTACCCGGTGGTGCAAGATGTTCTCAAACACGTCTACGCCAAGAAGGAAGGCGCCGGACCCGAAGCCGCCGTCGGCACCATCATGTGGAATCGCGGCCTGGTGAACGCCATCCTGGTGGTGGAAGCCATCAAGAAGGCGCAGGGCAAGTTCGGCAAGAAGCCGCTCACCGGCGAGCAGGTCCGTTGGGGCATCGAAAACCTCGACCTCACCAACGACTACATCAAGTCGATCGGCGCGACCGGCTTGGTGCCGCCGATGAAGGTCACCTGCAACGACCACGAGGGCTCGGGCCGCGCCCGCTTCGTGCAGTGGACCGGCAAGGAATGGAAGAACGTTTCCGATTGGATCGATTCCGACCAGTCCCTGGTGCGGCCGATGATCGAGGCGTCATCGATGCAGTACGCCAAGGAGAAGAACATCACGCCGCGCGACTGCTCGAAGGAGATGTAAGCGCGCGCGATACGCATCGAACGCGCGGGGACGCCGTGACCACCGGGGCCTTGCTCGACGTCAACAACGTCGAGGTCATCTACGATCACGTGATCCTGGTGCTGAAAGGCGTTTCGCTCCGGGTTCCCGAGGGGGGCATCGTCGCCCTCCTCGGGGCCAACGGCGCGGGCAAGACCACCACCCTCAAGGCCGTCTCCAACCTGCTCAAGGCCGAGCGCGGCGAGGTGACCAAGGGCGGCATCTCGTTTCGCGGCGAGCGCATCGACCGCCTGACACCGACCGATCTCGTCAAGCGCGGCGTCATCCAGGTGATGGAAGGACGCCACTGCTTCGAACACCTGACGGTCGAGGAAAACCTCCTCACCGGCGCCTACACCCGCCGCGACGGCGGCGCCGCGATAAGGGACAGCCTCGAAAAGGTCTATCACTATTTTCCCCGCCTGAAGGAGCGGCGCGACGCCCAGGCCGGCTACACCTCGGGCGGCGAACAGCAGATGACCGCCATCGGACGCGCGCTGATGGCGAACCCGAAAATGATCCTGCTCGACGAGCCTTCCATGGGCCTCGCGCCGCAGTTGGTCGGGGAAATCTTCGAAATCGTCGAGCGCCTCAACCGCGACGAAAAGGTGAGCATCCTGCTCGCCGAGCAGAACACCCGCATCGCGCTCAAGTACGCGACCTACGGCTACATCCTGGAAAACGGCCGCGTGGTGATGGACGGCGACGCGGCGCAATTGCGCGAGAACGAGGACGTCAAGGAATTCTACCTCGGCTTCGGCGGCGGCGAGCGCAAAAGCTTCCGCGACGTCAAGCACTACCGCCGTCGCAAGCGCTGGCTGTCGTAAGGCGCGCGCCATGTCCGCCGCGCCCGCCGGCCGTTACTACGATTCCCTCGAAACCCGCGACCCCGAGCGGCGCGAGCGCGACCAGTTCGCCCGCCTCGCCGACCACATCCGCCACGCCAAGACCAACGCGCCCTATTTCGCCCGCATCCTCGCCGACGTCGACCCGGCCGAGGTGCGCGACCGCACCCACTTGGCGAAACTGCCGATCACCCGTAAATCGGATTTGGTGAACCTGCAAAAAGCGGACTTGCCGCTGGGCGGCCTGGCCGCGGTCGAAACCGGCAAGCTCGCCCGCGTCTACCAATCGCCCGGCCCGACCTACGATCCGGAAGGCTTCGGCGCCGACTGGTGGCGCACCGCGCGCGGGCTTTACGCCGCCGGCTTCCGCGCCGGCGACATCCTCCACAACGCCTTCGCCTACCACTTCACGCCGGCGGGCGCGATGATGGAGGCGGGCGCGCACGCCATCGGCTGCGCGGTCTTTCCCGCCGGCGGCGGCCAGACCGAGCTGCAGGTCCGCGCCATCGCCGATGTGCGCCCGACCGGCTACACCGGAACGCCGTCGTTTCTGAAGATCATCCTGGAGAAGGGCCGCGAGACGGGCGCCGACCTCGGGAGCCTCAAGCGCGCCCTGGTCGCGGGCGAAGCGCTGCCGCCGGCGCTGCGCGCCGAGTTGTCGCTCGCCGGCATCGACGTCTATCAATGCTACGCCAGCGCCGATCTCGGCCTGATCGGCTACGAATCGGAAGCCAAGGAAGGTTTCATCGTCGAGGAAGGCCTGATCGTCGAAATCGTCCGCCCCGGCACCGGCGATCCGGTCCTCGCGGGCGAAGTGGGCGAGGTGGTGGCGACGCTGTTCAATCGCGAATACCCGCTGATCCGGTTCGCGACCGGCGATTTGTCGGCCACGCTGCCGGGCGTTAGCCCGTGCGGACGGACCGGGCCGCGCCTCAGGGGTTGGCTCGGGCGCGCCGACCAGGCGACCAAGGTGCGCGGCATGTTCGTTCATCCCGCCCAGATCGCCGACGTGCTCAAGCGCCACCCCGAGATCAAGAAAGCCCGCCTGGTGGTCGACCAGGAGGACGGCAAGGACGCCATGACGCTGCTGGTCGAGGCCGCGACCCCGCCCGCGGGCCTCGCCGACCGGATCGTCGATTCCATCCAGGCGGTGTGCAAGCTGCGCGGCCAGGTCGCCTTCGTCGCGCCCGGCAGCCTCGCCAACGACGGCAAGGTCATCGAGGACAAGCGCAAGCTCGCGTGACGGTGAACGGCGTCTCACGGCGTTGTGAAGGCGCGGGCGTTTTCCGGCCGGAACGGTCGTTTATAATTCCCGCACCAAGGTCGCGGAACCGGTTCCCCTTCCGGTTCCCGCCCGGCAACGCGGAGCGTCGTGCGCATTCCCCCATTTGGGCGCGAAGGCTCTCTCCGGGACACCTGTGGACGCGCGATCCACGCCCCGGCGGCCGGTCCCCCCCGGCCGCCGGTTTTTTTGCGCGCGAAACCGGGCTTACCCCGTCCTTCAAACGCCATTGGTTTTCGGATACGGTGCGCGGGCGCCCGTGCGACGCCATCCCATGCCCGCCCCCATGTTCGGTACATGATCCATGCCGCTGTTCACCGGCCATGACCTGACCTGCGTTCGCGGCGAGCGGCGGGTGTTCGCCGGCCTCGCCTTCGCACTCGATCCCGGCCGGGCGCTGGTGCTGACCGGCGCCAACGGCTCGGGCAAGACGTCGCTCATGCGCCTGATGGCCGGACTCGGCCGCCCGGCCGAGGGCGAGATCCGCTGGGACGGCGAAAACATCGCCGACGACCCCGAAAGCCACAACGCGCGCCTGCAGTTCGTCGGCCACGGCGACACGGTCAAGCCCGCGCTCACCGCGCGCGAGAACGTCGCCTTCTGGACCGCGCTCCGCGGCGACGGCGACCCGGATGCCGGCCTCGCCGCGTTCGCTCTCGCGCCGCTCGCCGAGGTGCCGGGGCGCTTCCTGTCCGCCGGCCAGCGCCGCCGGGTGAATCTCGCCCGTCTCGCCGCCGCCCGCGCCGACCTCTGGCTGCTCGACGAGCCCGCCACCGCCCTCGATTCCGATTCGGTCGCGTGTTTGCAACGCGCCATCGCCCGCCATCGCGCGGCCGGCGGCATGGTGGTGCTGTCGACCCACGGCGGCCTCGACGTGCCGGACGCCGCCTTCCTCGATCTTTCGGCCGGCGCGAGGGCGGCGGCGTGAATCCGTTCTTCGCCATCGTCCGGCGCGACGCGCGCCTCGCCTTCCGCCAGGGCACCGACACCCTGATGACGCTCGCCTTCTTCGTCATCGCGGTCGTGCTGTTCCCGTTCGGCGTCGGGCCGGAGCCGAACGTGCTCGCCCGCATCGGCGGCGGCGTGGTGTGGGTGGCGGCGCTGCTCGCCTCGATGCTCGCGCTCGAGCGCCTGTTCCAGGCCGACTACGAGGACGGCGGTCTCGAACTGCTGGCGCTGGCGCCGATGCCGCTTTCGGCGGTGGCGCTGGCCAAGGTTCTCGCCCACTGGCTGGCGACCGGGCTGCCGCTGGCGGTGGCCGCGCCGGCGCTCGGCGTGATGATGAACGTGCCCGGCGACGTTTTTCCGGTGCTGATCGGGGCGCTGCTGTTGGGCACGCCGACCTTGAGCCTGATCGGGGCGATCGGCGCCGGGCTGATCCTGGGCGCGCGCAGGGGCGGCGTGCTGCTCGCGCTGCTGGTGCTGCCGCTGTTCATACCCGTGCTGGTGTTCGGGGTTTCGGCGGTGGAAATGGCGGCGCAGGGATTGTCGCCCGCGGCTTCGCTCCTGATCCTCGGCGGCATGTTCCTCGCCGCGCTGGCGCTGGCGCCCTGGGCCACGGCCGCGGCGATCCGGCAAGCCTTGGAGTGATGGGCCTTGGAGTGATGGGCCCTGGAATGATCGGGCCGTGGAACGTACATATAATACCGCCATGAAACGCCTCGACTGGTTCGCCAACCCCGCCCGCTTCCTCCGGCTCGCCCGCGCCGTCCAGCCGTGGGCGGCGGGCGTCGCGCTCGTTGCCGCCGCCGTCGGGCTCTATCTCGGCCTTTTCGCCTCGCCCGCCGATTACCAGCAGGGCGAAAGCGTGCGCATCATGTACGTCCACGTGCCGTCGGCGTGGATGGCGCTCTTTTGCTACACCGCGCTCGCCGGGGCGTCCGCCGTCGCCTTGATCTGGAAACACCCGCTCGCCGATCTCGCCGCCAAGGCGACCGCGCCGGTCGGCGCCGCGTTCACCTTTCTCGCGCTGCTCACCGGCTCGCTCTGGGGCAAGCCGATGTGGGGCACCTGGTGGGTGTGGGACGCGCGGCTGACCTCGGTGCTGGTGCTGTTCTTCCTCTACCTCGGCTACATCGCGCTCAACGGCGCGTTCGACGACCCGACGCGCGGGGCCAAGGCGTCGGCGGTGCTCGCCCTGGTCGGCTTCGTCAACGTGCCGATCATCAAGTTTTCGGTCGACTGGTGGAACACGCTGCACCAGCCGGCCAGCGTGCTGCGCGCCGGCGGCCCCGCCATCCACGAAAGCATGCTGGCGCCGCTGCTGTTGATGGCGCTCGCGTTCAAGGCCTACTACGTCTGGGTCCTCTTGATCCGCATCCGGGCCGAGATCGCGGCCGGCAAGATCCGCGCCGCGCGGCTGCGCGAAACCCGGGTCGCCGCGTCGTGAGCGATCTCGCCGCGTACTTCGCCATGGGCGGCTACGGCGCCTTCGTCTGGCCGAGCTTCGCCGTGACGCTCGCCGTCCTGATCCTGGTCTGGTTCGCGAGCGACCGCCAGCTCAAGCGCAACGAGCGCGCGCTCGCCGAAATGGAAAAACCGGGGAAGGGCCCGCGATGAAATCCGGATTGAAGCCGAAGCACCGCCGCCTCGTTTTCGTCGGCATCGCCATGGCGCTGCTCGCGGCCGCGACCGGCTTGGTGCTCGGCGCGCTTCGCGAGAACATCGTCTTTTTCTACAGCCCGAGCGACATCGCCGCCAAGCCGCCCGCGCCCGACCGGCGCATCCGCGTCGGCGGCCTGGTCGAGGCGGGCAGCGTCGAAAAGCCGGGCGGCGGCCTGGTCCGCTTCCGCGTCACCGACACCGCCAGCACCGTGACGGTCAGCTATCGCGGCATCCTGCCCGACCTGTTCCGCGAGGGCCAAGGCGTCGTGGTGCAGGGAAAATTCGCGGACGGGGCGTTCGCCGCCGACGAGGTGCTCGCCAAGCACGACGAAAACTACATGCCGCGCGAGGTTTCCGACGCGATCAAGAAATCCGGCCAGTGGAAACCCGACGGAAAACCGGAGAGCAAGGGAGGCAAGCCATGATCGCCGAAGCCGGCCATTTCGCCCTCGTCCTCGCGCTGATGGTCGCCTTCGTCCAGGCGACGCTGCCGCTGGTCGGCGCGACCCGCGGCGACGCCACCCTGATGGCCCTCGACGCCCCCGCCGCGCTCGCCCAAGCCCTGTTGGTCGCGTTCGCCTTCGGCGCGCTGACCTACTCGTTCGTGGTGTCGGATTTTTCGCTGCAGGTGGTGGCGAGCAATTCCAACTCCGCCATCCCGCTGCTCTACAAGATTTCCGGCGTGTGGGGCAACCACGAGGGCTCGATGCTGCTCTGGGTGCTGATTCTGGCCGTGTTCGGCCTCGCGGTCGCGCTGTTCGGCGGCAACCTGCCGCCCGCGTTCCGCGCGCGCGTCTTGTCGGTGCAGGCGGCGGTCGCGGTCGGTTTCTATCTCTTCATGCTGCTGACCTCGAACCCGTTCGCGCGCCTCGACCCGGCGCCGGCGGACGGCCGCGACCTCAATCCGCTGCTGCAGGACCCCGGCCTCGCCTTCCACCCGCCGATGCTCTATCTCGGCTACGTCGGCTTCTCGATGGCGTTTTCCTTCGCCGTCGCCGCCTTGATCGAAGGCCGGGTCGACGCCGCCTGGGCGCGCTGGGTGCGCCCCTGGACGCTGGCGGCGTGGTGTTTCCTGACCGGCGGCATCGCGCTCGGCTCCTGGTGGGCCTACTACGAACTCGGCTGGGGCGGCTGGTGGTATTGGGACCCGGTCGAGAACGCCTCGTTTCTGCCGTGGCTCGCCGGCACCGCGCTGCTGCATTCGGCGGTCGTGGTCGAGAAGCGCGACGCGCTCAAGGGCTGGACTGTCTTCCTCGCCATCCTCGCCTTTTCGCTCAGCCTGCTCGGCACCTTCCTGGTGCGCTCGGGGGTGCTGACCTCGGTGCATGCGTTCGCGACCGACCCGAAGCGCGGCGTGTTCATCCTCTTGCTGCTGGTGCTGGTGACCGGCGGATCGTTCGCCCTCTTCGCGTGGCGCGGGCCCAAGCTCGCGGGCGGCGGGCTGTTCCAGCCGGTGTCGCGCGAGGGAAGCCTGCTGCTCAACAACCTGCTGCTCGCGACCGCGGCGGCGGCCGTCCTGCTCGGCACGCTCTATCCGCTGTTCATCGACGCCATCGGCGCGGGCAAGATTTCCGTGGGCCCGCCCTTCTTCAACGCGGTGTTCATTCCGCTCGCGGCGCCGATGATCGCGGTGATGGCGGTCGGGCCGTTCCTCGGCTGGAAGCGGGCCGAGGTCGCGCCCGCGCTCGCCCGCCTGACCGGCGCCGGCGTCGCCGCGCTCGCCGTCGGCGCGCTGGCGCTCTGGTTGATGGGCATCAAGGAACCGCTCGGCGCGCTGGGCCTCGCGCTCGCGACCTGGCTCGCCCTCGGCACCCTCGCCGAACTCGCCGAGCGGACGCGCCTTTTCCGCGCGCCCGTCGCCGAAAGCTTCGCGCGCTTTCGCCGCGTGCCGCGCGCGAGCCTCGGCATGACCTTGGCGCATCTCGGGCTCGCGCTCGCCATCGCCGGCATGGCCGGCACCGCCTGGAAGGAAGAAAAAATTCAGACCATGGGCCCGGGCGAGACCGCCACCGTCGGCGGCTTCGCCGTCGAATTCCGGGGCGCGCGCGAAACCCGCGGACCCAACTACATGGCGACCCAAGGCCTGTTCGTCGCCCGCCGGGACGGGCGCGAGATCGCCGTCCTGCGCCCGGAAAAGCGCGTCTACAACGTCCAGGGCATGCCGACCACCGAGGCGGCGATCCGCTCGACTCTCGCGGGCGACCTCTATGTCGTGATCGGCGACGCCGAAGGAGCTTCCGGCGCTTACGTCGCGCGGCTCTACTTCAATCCGCTGGTGGCGTGGATGTGGATCGGGGCGATCGTCATGATCCTCGGCGGCGCGCTCAGCGTGTCCGACCGGCGCTACCGCGTCGGCGCGCCGGATCGCATCCGCCGCGACGCGGTCGCGGCCAAGGCATAACGGCCGTTTCATGAATCGCCGCGCCTGGCTGCTGCTGCCGCTGCTGGTCTTCGTCGGTCTCGCCGGTTTTTTCGCCGTCGGCCTGACCAAGGACCCGCGTGTGCTCCGTTCGGTCCTCATCAACCAGCCGGTCCCGGATTTCGAATTGCCGCCGATCAAGGGCCAAACGCGGGGCTTTTCCAGCGCCGACCTCAAGGGCCAGGTGTCGCTGGTCAACATCTTCGGCTCGTGGTGCGTCGCCTGTCAGGTCGAGCATCCGTTTTTGATGAAGATCAAGGAACGCAAGCTGGTGCCGCTCTATGGCATCGATTGGCGCGAGGAAAGTCCGGACGCCGGGCCCAACTGGCTCAAGCGCTACGGCGATCCCTACACGCTGATCGGCGACGATCCGCGCAGCAAGGCCGCCATCGCGTTCGGCGTCACCGGCGCGCCGGAAACCTTCATCGTGGATGGCAACGCCGTGATCCGCTACAAGCACGTCGGCCCGATCACGCCGGAAATCTGGGACAAGACCCTTTGGCCCCTGATCCAGGAGCTTCGCCGGGAGGCGCGCGGGTCGTGAATCGCATCGCCGTTTTCGCCCTGGTCGCCGCGCTCGCCCTGGCGCCCGCGACCGCCGTTCATGCCGTCGATCCGTCCGAGGTCCTGCCCAATCCCGTCGACGAGGCGCGCGCGCGCGACATCAGCAAGAACCTCCGCTGCCTCGTCTGCCAGAACCAGTCGATCGACGATTCCGACGCGCAACTGGCGCGCGATCTGCGCCTCCTGGTGCGCGAACGGATCAGGGCGGGCGATTCGGACAACGACGTGATCGCCTATGTCGTTTCGCGCTACGGCGACTTCGTGCTGTTGAAGCCGCCGCTCAAGGCGGCGACGGTGGCGTTGTGGCTGGGCCCGGCGGCGATCGCGCTCGGCGCGATTTTCGCGGCCGTCGCCTTTTTCCGGCGCCGGCAAAAACCGTCGCCCGAAACCGTGGCCGCGCCGCTGTCCGAGGCGGAAAAGCGCCGCCTCGCCGCGCTCTTGAAGGATGACGCGAAAGGCGGCGGCCGATGACCGAATTCGTGCTGTTCGCCATATTGCTCTCGGGCGTCGCCGCCGCGCTCCTCGTGTCGCCGCTGCTCCGGCGCGCGCGTCCGTCCGCGACCCGCGCCGAGTTCGACCTGGCCGTGTTCCGCGACCAGCTCGCCGAAATCGAACGCGACAAGGAACGCGGGCTGCTCGATCCGAAACAGGCAGACGCCGCGCGCCTCGAAGTCGAGCGGCGCATCCTCGCCGCCGACGACGACGCCGAACGGGCCGCGCGCCCGTCCGGCAAGGGGCGCTGGGCGGTGGTGACGGCCGCCAGCGGGGCGCCGATCGCCGCCGCGCTCGTCTATCTGACGCTCGGCGCGACCGGAATGCCGGATGCGCCCCTGGCGTCGCGGCCCCTTTCTCCCGAGGCGGCGGGACGCCCGTCGGCCGAAGCGCGGCTGCGCGAGCAGATTCCCGATCTCGACGCCGCGGTCGTCCGCCTGGAAGAGCGCCTCCGCCGCGAACCGGAGGATCAGCGCGGCTGGCTGATGCTCGGGCGCACCTACATGGTGATGGAGCGCTACGACGACGCGGCCGCCGCCTTCGCCCGCGCCAACGCCATCGACGGCGATCCCCAGACCGCGACCGAGGAAGCGGAGGCGCTGATCTTGGCCAACGGCAGCACGGTGCCGCCGCTCGCGCTCAAGATTCTCGGCGAGGTGCTCGCCCAAGACCCGCGCGAGCCGAGGGCGCGTTACTATATCGCCGTCGCCAAGGCGCAAGGAGGCGATCTCAAGGGCGCGGTGCAGGAATGGACCGACCTGGTCGCGCTCGCGCCCGCCGACGCCGAATGGCTGCCGATGGTGCAAGAACAGATCGCCGAAGCGGTTAAGCAGTTGGGGGTGAAACCCGACTCGTTCGCGCCGTCCGCCGGGGCGCGCGCGCTGCTTCAGGGAACGCCGGCACCGGCCGCGACGGCCCCGGCCGCGCCCGGACTCCCCGCCGGCCAGGAAGAAATGATTCGCGGCATGGTTTCCCGTCTCGAAACGCGCCTGCAGGAGAACCCCAACGACGCCGAAGGCTGGCGCATGCTCGCGCGCTCCTACGAGGTGATGGGCGAAACCGCGAAAGCCGACGCCGCGCGGGCCAAGGCCGACGCGCTCGCCAAGGGCGCGCCGGCCGCCGCACCGGCGCCAATGTCGGCGCCGACGGCACCGGCACCTTCGGTGCCCGCGCTCCCCGCCGGACAGGAGGAGATGATTTTGGGCATGGTCGCGCGCCTCGAAGCGCGCCTCAAGGAAAACCCCAACGACGCCGACGGCTGGCGCATGCTCGCGCGTTCCTACGAAGTGCTCGGCCAGGCCGACAAGGCCAAGGACGCGCGCGCCAAGGCCGACGCCCTTTCGGGCAAGCGCTGATGGCGCCCATGACCCGCCGCGCAATCATGATCGGACTGACCCTCGCCGCCCTCGCCGCGCCCGCGCGCGCGGAAAATACGTTCACCCTCGACTGCCGCGTGACCGAAACCGAGAAGATCGACGCGGGCAGTCCGACGACGCGCAGCCACACGCTGGTCGTGAGCGTCGACCTCGGCGCCCGGAAATTTTTCGTGTTCGAGGATTCGTCGCGCAGGTATCCCTCCGGCCGGGTCGAGACCATCCGCGCTCTCGACGCGAACTCGGCGCAACTGACGGCGCCGAGCGAATTCCGCCACGGCACCGAGCACAGCAAGGGCAGCGGACTCGGCCTCGACCTCGGCACGCTCGCGCTCGCCGAAACCAACGTGCTGGTCGACGGGCGCACCCGGATTGAAACGACGTTGCGCGGGGCTTGCGAAAAGGCGCCTTTTCGGCCGCTGCCCAAATGACGCCGCCGGGCTTTTCCCGGTTGTCGGCGGCGCCGATTTCATATTAGATTTTTAGAATGTAAATCCGCGAGCGTGGGGAACCCGATCATGGCGGCCAATCCGTTCAAGACCATCGACGACTTCGACGTGAAGGGTAAGCGCGTGCTGGTGCGCGCCGATCTCAACGTGCCGATGAAGGACGGCCAGGTCACCGACCTGACGCGGCTCGAACGCACCGCGCCGACCATCCGCGAACTCGCGCGCAAGGGCGCCAAGGTGATCGTGCTAGCCCACTTCGGCCGCCCCAAGGGAAAGCCCGCGCCCGATATGTCCCTGAAGCCGGTCGCCGCCGCGCTCGGCAAGGTGATGGGCCGCCCGGTGCCGTTCGCGGCCGATTGCGTCGGCGCGCCGGCGGCGGCGACCGTCGCCGGCCTCAAGGACGGCGACGTCGCGGTGCTGGAAAACCTCCGCTTCCACGGCGCGGAGGAAAAAAACGATGCCGCGTTCGCGGGCCGGCTCGCCGAACTCGGCGATCTCTACGTCAACGACGCGTTTTCCTGCGCGCACCGGGCGCACGCCTCGACCGAGGCGATCGCGCGCCTCTTGCCCGCCGCCGCCGGGCGGCTGATGCAGGCGGAATTGGAGGCGCTCGGCCGCGCGCTGGAGGCGCCCAAGCGGCCGCTCGCGGCGCTGGTCGGCGGCGCCAAGGTTTCGACCAAGATGGAGGTACTCGGCCACCTCGCCGCCATGGTCGACGTGCTGATCATCGGCGGCGGCATGGCCAACACCTTCCTGTTCGCGGCCGGGGTCGACGTCGGCAAGTCGCTCTGCGAAAAAGAGATGGCGATCCAGGCGCGCGCCATCCGCGAGGCCGCCGCCAAGCGCGGCTGCAAGGTGGTGCTGCCGGCGGACGCGGTCGTCGCCCGCGAGTTCAAGGAGGGCGCTCCCTCGCGCGCCGTCGCCCTCGACGCGGTGCCGGCCGATTCCATGATCCTCGACGTCGGGCCGAAGTCGGTCGCCGAGCTGGCCAAGATCCTCGCCGACTGCCGCACGCTGGTCTGGAACGGGCCGCTCGGCGCGTTCGAGATACCGCCGTTCGACGCCGGCACCAACGCGGTCGCGCGCGAGGCGGCGAAACTGACCAAGGCGGGAAAACTGCTCAGCGTCGCCGGCGGCGGCGACACGGTCGCGGCGCTGGCGCACGCGGGCGTGGTCGAGGATTTCTCCTACGTCTCGACCGCGGGCGGCGCGTTCCTCGAATGGCTCGAAGGCAAGGACCTGCCCGGCGTCGCGATCCTGAAAGCGCGCGCCTGACGACGCGTTACGCCTTGTCGCGACCCGACTCGGGCTTCGGCTTCTCGCCCTTGGCGGGCTGGGCGTGCGGGCGCACGCGCGCCAGCACGTCGTCGAGCATGTGGTGCAGGTACTCGGACTGCGCCAGCAGCTGCTGGGTCGCCTCCAGCGCCTGGTTCGAGGCGCCCGCCGCCACTTCCTGGGCGATGCCGGTGACGCCGACCAGCGCCGCGTGCGCGGCCTGGACCGTGCGCTCGGCCCGGTCGACCATGTCGCGCATCTGGTCGAAACGCGCGCTCGACTGGGCCTCGGCCGAATCGGGGGGCAGCTTCACGTCGGGCGAGAACAGCACCAGGTTGTCTTCCGCGCCGCGCGCCTCGCGCACGCCGGCCTTGAAGGCGATCAGGTTGGCCTGGTCGCGGATGGCGGCGACGAGCGAGCCCATCTCGACCACCTTCTCGGTCGCGTCGGCGATGCCGCGCACCAGGTCCTCGGTCCGTTCCACGTCGCGGGTCGCGTTGCTGACCGCGCGGCTGAAATGGGCGAGCTTCTGGCCGAGGCTCGCGAACCGCCCCTTGGGATGGCCGAGCCCGGCGACTTCCTCGCCAGGTTCCGCGGGCGGTTCCGGCTCCGGCGATGGCGCGGGCGGCTGGGCGGCGGTTTCCGCGGCGGGCGCGGGCGACGGAATGGGCATCGGTTCGGGCACGGTTTCGGGTTCCGGCTCGGGCTCGGGCAACGCGGCGGGCGCGGCCGCGTGCGCCTCGGCGAGCGCGCGCTTGGCGTCATCGAGTTCGGCCCGCACGCGGTCGAGCTCGTCGAGGGTCGCCGCCCACCGGTCGAGCGCGCGCGCCACCTGGCCGACCGCGTCGACGTTGCCGCGCACCGGAATCGGCACGTCGCGCTCGCCGTCGGCGAGGCGGGCGGCGGCCGCGGCCACCCGGCGGACCGGCGCGTAGACGCTGCGCAGCAGAAGCGCCGCGAACAGCACGAGGAAGACCAGTATGCCGCCGGCGCCGCCCGCGACCGCGATCCGGGCGAAGGCGCGGGTGCGGGCCACGTTTTCGGCCGCGAGCGCCGTCGCCCGCTCGGCGGCCAGCACGATCTCCTCCAGACTCGGCCCCATGTAGGCGAAGACCTCGTCGAAGGCGCGGGTTTCGCGGTCGATCTTGAGCCGCGCGTTGATCAGCGCGCCGGCGTCGGTTTCATGGGTCTTGATCGAGGCTTCGAGCGCCGCCTTGTCGCGCGGCGTCAGCTGCGCGGCGGCGACCAGCAGGCGGAGCGTTTCGTAGTTCTTCTCGATCAGGGCGTGATCGACCTTGGTTTCCGGCAGAAGCGATTCGCGCACGATGCGGTTGACGCGCGCGATCTGGGTCATCGCGGCGGCGAGGTTGAGCTCGCGGAACTTGGCTTCCAGCGCGCTCGCGGTCTTGGCCACGTCCCCGCGCAGGCCCTTGTCGGCGGAAAGCCCGATCAAGGTCTCGATCTTGACCGCTTCCGCGAAGTGGGAGCCGTACTGGAGGAGCCCGTCGCGCACCGTGGCGACGTGCGATTGCAACGGCTTGGCCGCCGGCAGGTTGTAGAGGGCATCGAGGGTGCGCGCCGCCTGCTCGCTCGCGGCAACCAGGGTTTCGCTCGCCGCCGGGTCCTTGCGCAGGAGAAAGTCCTTTTCGTGGACGCGGAGCTGCAACACCTCGCGCCGCGCCGTTTCGGCGAGCTGCGCCAGCCGTTGCGCCTGGGCCGTTTCCCCGAGAGCGTGATCGGCCAGCCCGTCCACCCGGTAGAGAACGCCGCCGAGGCCGCCGATCAGCACCAGTCCGACGAAGACCAGCAGCCCCGCGCGCGAGCCGATCCGGGTGCCGCCCATGAACGAGCGTTCGGCGTAGCCGCGCGCGCGGCCGCCGATAAGGTCGCTGTCGAGGGGGCGTCGTTCGCTCATCGATCCGTCCGTTGCGGGGGCTCTTGCCAGTGTAGCCGATTGGGTTCCGCGGGTGAACCTTCCTACGCCCGCCGATCCAGCCTTCGCAGCCGAAGCGGCTGCTTCGGCGGAGTAGGCAACGGGCTTCGCGAAGGCGGGTCCCCGCGCCGGCTTTTTATTCCGCGGCTTTTTTACCAAATTAAGCCATGACGATCGATCGTGCCTTCCGGACGCCTCGTGTCCGGGCGTCCGATCTCAGCCCCTCTGGCCGAACTCATTTGAAGCCGCGCCTAACGTGAGGACGATATCGCGGACACCGTTGGCTATCCGTTCTGGCGCGCTCTTACCATGGCCTGCGCTCTCAAGCGCGGATGCGCTGACGGGACGATCGAAGCTCACCGCGATAGAGGCTAGGCGCGGCCAACGCCTTTTGCGCGGCCATGCATCGAACGTTCCGGCGATAAGGGCGGGAACGATGGGCACCTTGTGCCGGTCGACAATGACGCCGATGCCGGGATTGAACCTCTGCAGCTGTCCGTCCGGTGACCGGGCCCCCTCCGGAAACCACACGAGGACATGCCCGTGATCGAGAACGGCCGCGCCGAGCGATAAACTCGATCCGACCGCGCGATCCGGGTCTACCGGAATCACCTGCGCGACGCGGCTGAACCATCGCGTTACCGGTCCCTTGAAAAGCAGTCCGGTCCATCCGCCCCAGTAGGTCCGGCGAAGCATCGGCCAAGGCAGTGCCGCGGCAATCGCGAAGGGGTCGAGGAAGCTCGCGTGGTTAGGACAAATGACGAAGGGGCATTCTCGCGGAAGATGCTCGACGCCACGGACCTCGAGTCGAAAAACGCCGCGCAGAATCACCCGGTTGAGCGCGGCCAGGATCCATTGAATCGTGCGGGTGCCCGGCCCATGCTCGGTCAGCCACGAGCCACGCACCGGCAAGCGCTGGGACAAAGACTCGGCTGACTGCGCTGTAGCGGCGGACGCTTCGCGCAACAAATCCCGCAGGGTAATTACGCGGGCAATTGAATCCTCGGTCAGAGTGATGCCAAGCGCGTTTTGCATGTCCAGCGTCAGATCGATCCATCCCAGCGAATCGACGCCCAGGTCAAGTTGAGGGCTCGTGTCGAGGGACAGCGGCCTGTCTGGAAATCGCGCGTGAAGCCAAGCCCAGAGACGCGCCCCCGCCGGCGAGGCCAAAAGAGCTTCGTCTTCGACGGAGACCGAATCCGTCGGCGGCGGCATGTGTCCCTCGCGCGCCCGCGCATAAAGCGACCTCAACAAGTGGCGCCGAAGCTTGCCGAGATGGGTCCGTGGCAGCGCGTCCCGAATCACCGCGAATCCGGCGACGCGCGCATACGAAGGAAGCCGCGATCCGCTCTCCGCCAATGCCTCCCGAAGCGACGCCTCCACCCGGCTGGCGCCAAGAGCTCGTATCGCGTCGAGATTGGGAACGATCAGGGCGACCAGCACGCCGGCGTCCGACAAGACCGCGACCTCCCGAATGAGCGGGTGGTCGGCGTAAATCTCCTCCACGGACTCGGGAAAAATCTTCTTCCCGTCGGAGAGTACGATCGTCTCCGTTGCGCGGGCCACGATGTGAAGGAAGCCGTCCGTGTCCATGAAACCCAGGTCGCCGGTGCGGAACCAACCATCGGAACTGAACGCCGCACGAGTCGCGTCCTGATTGTCGCGGTATCCAGCGAACACATTCGGGCCACGGGCCTGAATTTCCCCCACGCCGTTTTGATCGGGATTCGCGATTCGCAGCGCCACTTCCTTGAGGGGCAGTCCGGCGGTCCCGATACGCTTGGCATTCATTCGATTGAACGTAAGTATCGGCGCGGCCTCGGTGAGGCCGTAGCCGGTCAGAACATCCCACCCGAGTCCCTCAAGGGCCGATTCGACTTCGGGATCGAGCGCCGCGCCGCCCGAGACGAGCAGCCCGAGACTGGGGGCGATCTCCTTGTGCAAGCGCCGGAACAAGATACGCCCTATCTTGAGGCCGATTCGCCGACGTGCCCAGATCGACGCCACGAGCAACAACTGGCCGATGGCGGCCGTAATTTTCCCGCGACCGCGAAGGCGCGCGCGAATCGTGGACAACAGGGCTTCGTAGAATCGGGGAACGCCGACCAAGTGGGTCGCCCGGGAGCGTTGCAGCGCCTCACGGATCTCCGGCCCGCTGATGCCGGCGGGAAAAACGACGGTGGCCCCGCTCGCGAGCGGTACCAAGAGCCCGCCCATGAGCGGATAGATGTGATGAAGGGGGAGAGGCAGCAGTACGCGATCTCCAAATTTGACGAGACGCTCGGCCAAAAGGGCATTCAGGTTGGCGATCAGGTTGGCGTGGCTCAATGGCACGGCCTTGGGCGAGCCTGTGGTCCCGGAGGTATGGACGATCATCGCGATGTCTTCGGGAGATATTGGCGGGTGCGCGCGTCGGGTATCGGCAGGCAGTGTCTCCCAAGACGATCGGCGATCGTCCTGAAGCCATTGATCGCCGAGAATCATCACGGTTGGGGCCGACGCTGACTGGAACGGCGCGCGCCTCGCGTGCGTGGCGGACGCGAAAACGAGGCGGCATTTGGTATTCGTGAGCGCGGACGCAAGGTTGTCGTCGCTGGCGAACTCGTCGAACGGCATCGCCGTGGCGCCGGCACTGACGATGGCGATGTAGGCCGCCACCCAGTGCGAACTGTTCGGCCCGAGCAGTCCGACCGGCTCGCCGCGACCAACGCCGTGGGCGATCAGTCCGGCGACTACGCGCCCCACGATGTGAGCAAGTCCCGCGTAAGATACCGTTTCCGCATGCGACGTGCCGTGCGCGACCAACGCCGGCGCATCGCCACGTTCCGCAAATGAAGCCAGGAGGTCTGCCAGCGTCCGGTGGGTGATCATGTGAGTTGCGAATGTCCCGGTTGGGTTTCGGCGCAAGGCGGACACCGAATAAGTCGTGCTGGCGCAGGCGCCGGCGACGAAGATCGTCTAATGACATCTGACGACCGACAGGGCGGCTCGTGGACGAGCGTCACGTTCGGCTGCCCAGCCGATACTCTTTCAGAACATTCTGGGCGCCTCGGGGGCACTGGCGCGACCGCGTTCGCCGAGGGTTCATTGGTCATGACAATCGTGTTCGTGGCGCCGGAGCCTGTGTTCCTGGTCCTATTCCTACTTTACGGCGAAAGAATTTTTCGAGTTCGAGAATCAAGAACACCGCCACTCCGACGCTGACGGTAAGCAAGCCCTGCCACAATGCCAAAGGCCGGCTATCGAAAAAGGTCTCCATGAATGGAGCGTAGGTGAATAGGAACTGAAGGGTCGCGACGGTCGTCACGCCGATGAGCACGGGGCGCGTCCCAAGCATGCCCTCGAAGGTAATCGATGAGACACGTAGATATCGAACGCTGAAAAGGTAATAGATTTCCATGGCAACCAGCGTGTTGACCGCCATCGTCCGGGCGATCTCTATCGATAGCCCGTTGAGGATTGCAAACCAGAACACTCCGAAAATTCCACCCGCGAACAACGACGAGACGAACACAATGCGCCAGGCAAGGAATGCCGAGAGCAGCGGCTCCGCCGCCGCCCGCGGCGGACGGCGCATCGCGTCGCGCTCGGTCGCTTCGAAGGCGAGTGTTAATGCCAAGCCCACCGAACTCACCATGTTGACCCAAAGGATCTGGAGTGGCGTGATCGGCAAGGTCAATCCCAGGAGGATCGCAGTCAATATGCCGATCGACTCGCCGCCATTGATAGGCAAGAGGAAAGTGATCGCCTTCTTGAGATTATCGTAGACCGTGCGGCCTTCACGGACTGCATGCACAATCGATGCGAAATTGTCGTCGGCGAGCACGATTTGCGCCGCTTCCTTGGCCGCTTCGGTTCCTTTGCGGCCCATGGCGACGCCAACATCGGCGCGCTTCAGAGCTGGAGCGTCGTTCACTCCATCGCCAGTCATGGCGATGATTGCTCCATTTGCCTGCAACGCCTCCACCAAGCGCAACTTGTGGGCGGGGCTGGTGCGCGCAAACACGTCGACACGTATCGCGGCCTCGCGCAAGCCGCTGTCATCAAGCGCATCGATGTCTCTGCCTGTCAGAACGTCATTCGGGTTCTCCAGAGCGAGCTGTTGGGCGATCGCCATCGCCGTGCCCTTGTGGTCTCCCGTGATCATCTTGACCCGAATGCCCGCGACCCGGCAGTCTCGTACGGCTTCAATGGCCTCTTCGCGCGGCGGGTCAATCAACCCGACCAAGCCAAGTAGGATGAGATCGGATTCAACGTCAGCAAAATTGAGGGTCGCTTTGCCGAAATCCGCATCATTCGTGGCGATGGCGAGCACTCGTTGTCCTTGCGTGGCGATCTGCTCGATCAAACGATTCCATGCCTCCACATCCAAGGATTGGTCGCCGAACGCCGTGCGCTGTCTGCGGCACATCGCCAGGATCCGCTCTGGCGCACCCTTGACCAGAATGAAGGCACCGCCCTCGTGGCTATGGTGCAAGGTGGCCATGAAGCGGTGCTGCGCATCGAATGGGATCAGGTCGGTCCGGGGATATCGAAGACGTTCTTTCTCCGGTTCGAGGCCGGCCTTGCCAGCAAGGGAAAGAAGGGCGCCTTCCATTGGGTCACCCTCAACGGTCCACGCCGCTTCGACCCGCCGGAGAGCGGCATCGTTGCAGAGCAAGGCCGCGCGAGCGAGCTGCAAAAGAACGGGGTCGGTCTCGGGCTCGATTTCCCGGCCGTCTTGTGTAAAGCCTCCGCGCGGTTCGTAGCCGACGCCTGATACGTGATACAGACGATCCGCTGTTGCCACGGTTCGAACAGCCATTTCGTTGCGTGTGAGCGTCCCGGTCTTGTCCGAGCAGATGACCGATACGGAACCGAGGGTTTCCACGGCGGGGAGGCGCCGGATGATCGCGTTACGCGCAGCCATGCGCCGTACGCCGATCGCCAGAGTAATGGTGAGGATTGCCGGCAAGCCTTCCGGAATGGCCGCCACGGAGAGGCCAACGACGGCGATGAACATCTCGTCCATTGCGTAGCCGCGCACCAGCGTCCCGAAGGCGAAGATGCCCGACGCAACGGAAAGGATCGCGACCGTGAGGAGCCGCGCGAAACCCGTCATCTGGCGCAAAAGCGGGGTCGTCAGGGCCTGCACCTGGGTCAACATGGTGGTGACCTTGCCGAGTTCGGTATTCGTCCCGGTCCCGACGACGACGCCGTGGCCATGTCCCGCAGTCACCAACGTTCCGGAGAACGCCATCGAGGCGCGATCTCCGATCTCGGCCGTGCCTCCGACTGGCTCCACGCCTTTTTCGACTGCAACCGATTCTCCGGTGAGAGCCGCCTCTTGAATCTGCAGGTTTCTGGCACGCAGCAGCCGCAGATCGGCGGGAACGCGATCTCCGGCTTCCAGGACCACAACGTCGCCGGGCACGAGTTCCTCGGCGGAGACGGCGCGACGGTGGCCATCCCTGAAGACCGATGCCCTCGGGCTCAACATGTGCTGGATGGCTTCGAGCGCGCGTTCGGCCCGTCCCTCCTGGACAAACCCAAATGTCACATTGGCAAGGACGACCAGCAGAATCACCCCGGTGTCCAACCAATGCCCCATCAGCGCGGCCAGCGATGCCGCGCCGACCAGGACCAAGATCAACAAATTGTTGAACTGCCGCAGGACGCGGATCAGTGGCCCCCGTCCGCGCTCCGCTGGCAGGGCATTGCGGCCGAATCGCCCCAGCCGTGCCGCAGCCTCGGCAGAAGTCAAGCCGTCCGGTGTCGTATCCAGTTCGGCTAGGACCTTCTCTGCCGCCTCGGCATGCCACGCACGAAGCCTTGAAGGATCGTCGTTCATTCAAGCTCCCAAGCACATCGAGAAGGCTACATCGCGCCTTGGGTCAGCCAATTCCAAAGAACTTGCCCAGGCATTCAATGCGCCATCAGAACCGGAAGATGCATATCGCGCAGGACGTGCTGCGTCGCGCCGCCCAAGATCCATTCGCTGAACCACCACCGGCCGTATGCCCCCATGACCAGCAAGTCCGCCTCGGCCTTCCGTGCTTCATCGAGGATGGCCGTTCCGGCTTCGGCGTCGGAAACGTCGAAACGCCGCGCCTCGACGCATGGTGCATGGCGTTGGAGATAGTCCGTGATCTTCAGGTCCGGATAGCGCGTGATGCTGTTGAACGTTTCCTTGCCACGGCCGAGAAGCAGATCAACCCGTTCGGCCTTCGCGATCAAGGGAAGCGCGCCGTGGACGGCCAGCGCCGCCTCGCGGCTGCCATTCCAGGCGACAAGGATGCGTCGCCCCACGGTGGGGAAGTGACCTCGATACGGCACCACGAGCGTCGGCCGTCCGCTCGCGAGAACGCATTGTTCCGCGACGTCGAATCCGATCTCGTCCGACACATTGTCGGTCTGCTCGACGACGACCAGATCATGGAATCTGCCGGCCCAGGTCAGCAATTCGCTGGCCGTCCCCTCGCCAACCTTCCAATCGCCGTCGATACCCGTTTGTTTCACGAACCGGCGAAAGCCCTTCTCGGCCTTCTCGAGAGCGAGCGCGTCCTTCGCCTGGCGCGCCTGCACTGTGGGGGACTCCGCTCCGAACACTACCTTGAGAGTGGCGATGTCCCGAAGCGTATAGAGGGCGGTCAACCGCGCCCCGAAAGCGTGGCTCACCCGACCGGCCACCTCGATATGCTGAGACCAGCTCTCATAGAACTTCACATGAACGAGCACATCGCGATAGCTCATCTGATTCTCACTTTGTTGCAAACGTTCGACTATCCCAGCTCTACGAGCGTTCAATCTGGCTCAACGGGGCTTGTCCCGCGGCAAGATCGCGTCACCGGCCGATCCGTCGCATGAAGGATCGGGCGCGTCGGGCGGCCGGTTCGCATGCGCCTGGAGAAAGCTCTCAAGGTCCTTCGGCGTCAAAGCGTGGTACATCGTTCGCTTCGAATGCGCTGCCCAGTTCACCTCCTGGTCTGCGATATCGTTCATGCGGGGCGGGCTCAGCGAAGGGCGAATAGAAGCGCGGCAGCGACGGCGCCGAGCGTCACCCCCCAATATACCGCAAGAATCAGACGATGACGCATCCGGCATCCTCAGTCATACTTGAATTTTTCGGAAACGATCTGGCGCAGCGGCACGCCCAGTTTACCCAAAGCGCGCTCGATTCCGTCGATCATTGGCGTTGGCCCGCACACGAAGTAAAGCCAGCGCTTGCGGTCGGGTAAGTCGAGGTGGCGGCGCAAGACGCGCTCATCAAGCTGCCCCACATCGCCCGTCCATCTTGGCGGCGGCTCCGACAGTACATGGTGGACCGCGAGCTTCATGCTCTTTTCCATGTCGGCGAGCTCGGCCTCGTACAGAATCTGCTCCTTCACCCGGTTTCCATACAGCAACACCATCGGCCGCTGGTCTCCCTGGGCCCGGAGTTGGCGTAAAATGCCCATGATAGGCGCCAGACCGACGCCGCCAGCGACGAAGACGATGCCCGCTCCTTCGCGCCCCACCAGCGTGAAGTTGCCGTGTGGGCCGTCGAGGTAGGCCCGCGCGCCGACCGAGACTCGTCCAATCTTGTTGGTGAAATCGCCCGCCTCTTTGATCGTGAACGCGACCCGCGGTTGATCGGATGGACAGGAGCTAATGGAGAACGGATGCTCCGTAATGGCAAATGGCGAACGGTCGACGGTTAGCCAAACAAACTGCCCCGCGGCGAATTCCATCGCTAGCCCCCCAACCGGCTCGACGACGATTTCCCAAGTCTTCAGTGCAACCGGGTTCACGGACACCACGCGGTAAGGATTGCGCAGTTGCCGCAGTGGCGTGATCACATGAACGTAGCCGTACGAGGACAAGGCGACGGCGACGAGGACTAACCAAAATGCTGCCAAGACAGGATATGCAGCATAGCGGCCCGCTTCCAGCGTATGGTGAACGCCCAGAACAGCAATGGCGATCGCGAGAACGCCATGGACGATGCGCCAGCCTTCATAAGTATCGCTGCTGCGATCCCGAAAGATGGCAACGATCACCATGGCCAGCAAAAGGAGCAAACCAAGACCGCCGCTCAGTAGTGACGTGCCTGACAGGCCAAGCCCAAGCACTCCCGGCGCGTCGCGCGGAACCATCAGTCTGGTCTGGTAGAGCACCGGGTGAATCAAGAGAAAAATGAGTAATGATCGTGAGATCAGCTGATGGAAACGCATGGTCAGATCGATGCCGATCCTGCCGGAAATCGCTCTGAACCGACCTGACAGCACGAACTCCATCAGGAGCATCGCGAGCGCCACCATCGCTAATCCAGACGATAGTTCGTCGCGAAGGGGCCGGGGCGGCAGGTCGAGAACCGCAGCCAGCGCTAACGGCGTAACCGCGATCCCAAAATACAGGGCCAAGAGCGGAATCGGATGAAGTCCCCGCATCTAATCTTCCTTGCTGCTTGGCTTGCTGAATCGAGAACGACAATGTGTGCGTGGAACCCCATCTTTTGCGTTAGCCAAAACTTGATCTGACAGACGGTATCTTGTCCCACGGCGAAACGCAAAGTCGAGGCGGGGCGCGGCGGCTTGCTCAAAAAAGGAGAGTTCCCCGTGAAGACCCTGGTCCTCGCCGACTCGCCCCCGAGCGCCACAGCGACAACGTCGCAGCGCATCGCCTTTGTCTTTCATCTTCGAGACCTCCCGGCTGTGAACCACAAAATGCCCTGCATGCGATTCGCGGGGATGTCCGTGTGCAAGACTTGATGCGGCTCCAAATCCTGTTTCGTCGATGCCGCTCAATTCGGGAGGGCAACCCGGCGCTTCGTGAGTTCAGTTCGCTCGGGTGACCGGTAGTTACCCTCCTTAACAGGGCTGCATCGTGCTTTGCCGTTCCAAAACGTCCTTTATCAATTCGCCGGCGAGGCGGGCGAGGTCTTTTTCGTCCAGGGTCTCGCGCTCGAGCAGCGCGCTCGCGCCCCTCTCCAGCACCGCGCGGTTGGCGGCGAGGATGTCGACGGCGCGCTGGAAGGCGCGCTCGACGATCTCGCGCACGGCGCAGTCGATCTCGCGCGCGGTTTCCTCGCTGTAGCGGCGTTCGGGGTTGAGCGCCAGGCCCGGCACCTCGAGGAACGGCGACGGCGGACGGTCGTAGGACACATGGCCGAGCTTCCCGCCCATGCCGTACTGGGCGACCATGCTGCGCGCGATGTCGGTCGCCTTGACCATGTCGTCGGCGGCGCCGGTCGAAAGCCGGCCGAACACCACGTGCTCCGCCGCGCGGCCGCCGAGCAGCACGGCCATCTTGTACTCCAGCTCCTCGCGCGTCATCAGGTAGCGGTCCTCGGTCGGGCGCTGGATGGTGTAGCCGAGCGCGCCGACGCCGCGCGGGATGATCGAAACCTTGTGCACCGCGTCGGTGCCCGGCAGCGCCATCGCCACCAGCGCGTGGCCCATTTCGTGATGGGCCACGATCTTGCGTTCGAGCGGGTTGAGAATCCGGTTCTTCTTTTCGAGGCCGGCGACGATCCGCTCGATCGCGCGGGTGAAGTCGTCCATGTTTACCGCCTCGCCGCCGCGGCGGGTGGCGAGCAGCGTCGCCTCGTTGACCAGGTTGGCGAGATCGGCCCCGGTGAAGCCCGGCGTCAGCGCCGCGATCTGCTCGGGTTCGATGTCCGCGCCGAGTCGCGCCTTCTTGAGGTGCACGCCGAGAATCTGCACCCGCCCGATCTTGTCGGGCCGGTCGACCAGCACCTGGCGGTCGAAGCGCCCGGCGCGCAGCAGCGCCGGGTCGAGAATCTCGGGCCGGTTGGTGGCGGCGAGCAGGATCATGCCTTCGCGCGGATCGAAGCCGTCCAGTTCGGCGAGCAGCTGGTTCAAGGTCTGCTCCTTCTCGTCGTGGCCGCCGAACGGCGACAGCCCGCGCGCGCGCCCTAACGCGTCCAGTTCGTCGATGAAGATGATGCACGGGCGCTTCTGGCGCGCCTGCTCGAACAGGTCGCGCACCCGCGCCGCGCCGACGCCGACGAACATCTCGACGAATTCCGAGCCGCTCATGGAGAAGAACGGCACGCCCGCTTCGCCCGCGACCGCGCGCGCGAGCAGCGTCTTGCCGGTGCCGGGCGGCCCGACCAGCAGCACGCCCTTGGGCACCCGCGCGCCGAGCCGGCCGTAGCGCCGCGGGTCCTTGAGGAATTCGACGATCTCCTTCAGTTCCTGCTTGGCTTCGTCGACGCCCGCCACGTCCTCGAAGGTGACCTTGGTGTCGGTCTCGACGTAGACCTTGGCCTTGCTCTTGCCGATCGCGAGGAAGCCGCCGCCGAGCCCCTGCTTCTCGGCGATGCCGCGCACCACGAACATCCAGACCAGCACGAACACCACCATCGGCACGATCCAGGACAACAGATCGCGCAGCCACGTGCTTTCCGGCTGGCCGGTCACCTTGACGCCGTACTGGGAGAGATCCTTGGCGAATTCGGGGTCGATGCGGAGCGCGATGAACTGGCGCCGACCGCTCGGCAGCGGCGTTTTCAGCGTGCCGTGCAGGTGGCGCTCGCCGACGAAGATTTCCTCGATCTGGCCCTGGCGCAGCAGGGTCTCGAATTCGCTGTAGGGGATGGTCTCGACCCGGCGCGCGTCCGACCACAGGCTTTGCAGCACCAGGACGGCCGCCAGCGCGAACAGCGCGTACCAGAGATTGACCTGGGTTTTACGGTCCATCGGGATAGTTCCACCTTCTCCCTAAGATGGCCGTTAACCGACCGTTAACCAAGGGGGATTAGGGTAACGGCCATGGCCGAAACCCCCGCCATCGGCGCCCCGCGCGTCACTTTTCCCGAAGCCCAGCTTCGCAGCCAGCGGACCGTGACCGAGGTCCGCGTCCGCGCCGCGTTCCTCAACCAGGACGACAGCGCCGAAGCCCGGGCCGCGCTGAACAGGCTTTCCCGGCTGCTCGATTCCGGCGTGCCGCTCAAGCCCAACGCGCCGCGCGGCTTCTATCTCAACTTCACCATTTAAGTGATTCGGCGCGCGCTCGCCGCCCTGGTGCTGCTTGTCCCGGCGCGCGTCGGGGCGGCCGATCTTACCGTCGAGATTCGGGACCTGCGCTCGGACCGGGGCGAGGTCCGGGTCGGGCTGTTCGACGACGCGCGCACCTTCGCCACCGACGCGGGCAAGATCGCCGAAATCGTGCTGAAGCCCGCGGACGGCGTCGCCAAGGGTGCCTTCGCGAACCTCGCCCCCGGCACCTACGCCATCGCCGCCTATCACGACGAAAATTCCAACCGGTCCTTCGACAAGGGCCTGTTCGGCTGGCCGCTGGAAGGCTACGGCTTTTCCAACGACGCGCCGGTGTTTCTCGGCGCGCCGCCGTTTGCGCGCGCCGCCTTTCCGGTCGCGGCCGAGGGCGCGCGCGTGGTTTTTCGCATGGTCTACTGGTAATGTCCGGTTCATGACCCGCCCCGACGCACCCGATTCCGCCCGCGCGACCCTGGAAAAGCTGCTCGGCATGCCGCTCGCCGAGGGCTTCGTCGAGGAAGCCGCCGGCCTCGCCCGCGCCGTCGCCGACACCGCGCGCCAGGCGGCCGCCGCGCTGCCGCCCGAGGCGCGCGATCCGACCGGGTTCCTCGACACGCTCGAATCGCTCGGCCCGCCCGAAAAGAAAGAATAACCCCAGGAACAACCAACGTGGCCGACGAAACGATCGCCGACCTGTCGCTGGCCGAGGTCGCGGACGCCATCCGCGCCAAGCGGATCACGTCCGTCGAGGCGACCGAGGCGGCGCTCGCGCGCCTCAAGCGATTCGGCGGGCCGGACCGGCTCAACTGCCTCGCCGGCCTCGACGAAGAGGACGCGCTCCGCCAGGCCAAGGCGGCCGACGCCGATCTCGCCAAGGGCCGCGCGCGCGGGTTCCTGCACGGCGTGCCGCTCGCCCACAAGGACATGTATTTCCGCGCCGGAAGACCGAGCGGGTGCGGCTCGCGCTTTCTCAACGATGTTCCGGCCCGAACGACGGCGGCGGCGCTGGAGCGCCTGGATGCCGCCGGCGCGATCGAGATCGCGCGCCTCGCCATGGTCGAATTCGCCCTCGGACTCACCGGCCATAACGTCGTCGTCGGCACGCCGCGCAACCCGTGGAATCCCGCGCACATCACCGGCGGGTCCTCCAGCGGCGCGGCGGCGGCGGTCGCCGCGCGGCTGGTCTACGGCGCGCTCGGCTCGGATACCGGCGGCTCGATCCGCTTTCCGGCGGCGGCCTGCGGCATCGTCGGCCTCAAGCCGACCCTCGGCCGGGTCAGCCGCTACGGCGCGCTGGCGCTGTCGTTTTCCCTCGACACCGTCGGCCCGCTTGCCCGCACCGTGACCGACTGCGCGCTGATCTATGACGCCATCGCCGGGTTCGATCCGCGCGATCCGGGATCGAGCCGGCGCGCGCCCGAGCCGACCGTGCCCCGCCTCGAAGGCGGCGTCCGGGGCCTGCGCGTCGGCGTGCCCACGTCCTACTTCTACGATCCGCTGACGCCGGAAATGACCAAGCTGGTGCAAGCCAGCCTCGAGGTGTTCCGGGCCGAAGGCGCGCAAGTGATCGAGGTCGACATTCCCGACATCGCCGCCGCCAATCCGCTCACGCTCCTGATCACCGCGACCGAGGGCGCGGCCGCCCACGGCCGCCAGCTCCCGGACCACGCCCGCGACTACGGCCCCCAGACGCTCGCGCGACTCGCGGCCGGGTTGCTGGTTCCGGCGAGCGCGTACATCGAGGCGCTCGCCTGGCGGAAGGCGTTGGTGCGCGCCTTCTGCAAGGCGGTTTTCGAACGCTGCGACGTGCTGCACGTGCCGGTCATGGTCGCCTCCCCGCCGACCATCGCCGAATCGGACGTCGGCGCCAATCCCGGCTTCGCCCGCCAGATGACGGCCATGGGCCATTGCACCCGGCCGTTCAATTTCCTGGCGCTGCCGTCGATTTCGGTGCCGTGCGGGTTCGCCGCCAACGGCTTGCCGGCGGCGTTCCAGTTGGCGGCGCGCCCGTTCGCGGAAAGCACGCTGCTGCGCGCGTCGCGCGCCTACGAGCGCGCGACCGATTGGCACCGCCAGGCGCCCGCGCTGTAAGCGGGAAACCCGCGCCCGCGCCGGAAGATGGCCGGGCAAGCACGCGCCAAAACGACCATAAGCCTTTGATCAATATAGAATATTCAGATGAGCGCCATTTCGTCGGCGCGCGCCGGACAGATTCCGCCCTGTCGCTAAGTTAGGCTATATATCCTATGTTAGGGCCCGTGTCAAGGCCGTTGATCGACCGGCGGGCGCGGGATCGGCGGTGACGGGCATGGCGGAAGCCCAACCCGGCCCGGATATGATAAAGACGTGCAACGAGGCGCCTCCATGACCGACTCGCCCCCCGCGACGACGACCCGCGAGACCATGGGCTTCGACGTGGTGATCGTGGGCGGCGGCCCGGCGGGGCTCGCCGCCGCGATCCGCTTGAAGCAGCTTGCGCGGGCGGACGGCGGCGAGGTGTCGGTCTGCGTGGTCGAGAAGGGCGCCGAGATCGGCGCCCATATTCTCTCGGGCGCGGTGATCGAGCCGCGCGCGCTCGATGAACTTCTCCCCGACTGGAAGGAGCGCGGCGCGCCGCTCGCCACGCCCGCGAGCGAGGACCGATTCCTGTTCCTGACCGAAAGACACGCGATCCGCCTGCCGACGCCGCCGCAAATGCACAACGCCGGCAACTACATCGCGAGCCTCGGCAACCTCTGCCGCTGGCTCGCCAAGGAAGCGGAAGCCCTCGGCGTCGAAATCTTTCCCGGCTTCGCCGCCGCCGAAGTGCTGTACGACGAGCGAGGCGCCGTCGCGGGCGTCGCCACCGGCGACCAGGGCATCGGGCGCGACGGGAAGCCGACCGCCAACCACCAGCCGGGGGTGAACTTAAGCGCGCGCTACACCTTGTTCGCCGAAGGCTGCCGGGGTTCGCTCTCGGAAACCCTGATCAGGCGTTTCGACCTGCGCCGGGATTGCGATCCGCAAACCTACGGCATCGGGATCAAGGAACTGTGGGAAGTGGCGCCGGAAAAGCACCGGCCGGGGCTGATCGTGCACACGGTCGGCTGGCCGCTGGACAGCGCGACCTACGGCGGCTCGTTCCTCTATCACCTGGAAAACAACCAGGTCGCGGTCGGATTCGTGGTCGGCCTCGATTACGCCAATCCGCACCTGAGCCCGTTCGACGAATTCCAGCGCTTCAAGACCCATCCCGCCATCCGCACCGTTTTCGAGGGCGGACGCCGCGTCGCCTACGGCGCCCGCGCTCTCAACGAGGGCGGTTTCCAGTCGGTTCCGAAACTGGTTTTTCCGGGCGGCGCCTTGATCGGCTGTTCGGCCGGGTTCCTCGATGTCCCCAAGATCAAGGGCAGTCACACGGCGATGAAGTCGGCGATGTGCGCCGCCGAGGCGGCGTGGCCGGCGATCAAGGCGGGGGGCCGCGCGACCGCGCTCGACGCCTATCCCGACTCCTTGCACCGTTCCTGGGTATGGGACGATCTCTATCGCGCGCGCAACGTGCGCCCGGCGTTCCGCTGGGGCCTTTGGGGCGGCATCGCCTATTCGGCCATCGACACGTATTTATTGCGCGGGCGGGCGCCGTGGACGTTCCACCACCACGCCGATCACGAGCGACTTCGTCCCGCCGCCGCCGCGCGGCCGGTCGCCTACCCCAAGCCCGACGGGAAAATATCCTTCGACAAGCTTTCCTCGGTGTTTCTCTCCGGCGCCAATCACGAGGAAAACCAGCCCTGCCACCTGACGCTCAGGGACTCGCGCGTGCCGGTCGCGGTCAACCTCGCGCGCTACGGCGGGCCCGAGGCGCGCTTCTGCCCGGCCGGGGTCTACGAGTTTATCGAAACGGGGGGCGAGACGCGGCTCCAGATCAACGCCCAGAACTGCGTCCACTGCAAGACCTGCGACATCAAGGACCCGACCCAGAATATCGTCTGGAAAACCCCCGAGGGCGGCGGCGGGCCGAATTATCCGAATATGTGAGGGGCGTTTTTTACGTCATTCCCGCGCAAGCGGGAATCCAGCGACGTCATGGACCCCCGCTTCCGCGGGGGTGACGAGCCAGGGACGACGGTCTCAGCCGGTGCTCCAGGAGCGCGGGCGCATCATGCCGGCGATCTTGCACGCCTGCTGCACGTAGCCGTAGGGAAACAGCTCGAACAGGCGGTCGCGGGACGCTTGGCGCGTCTCCTTCAGATGGCGGACGACGAAGCGGGCATCGGGGGCGATACGGTGTTCTTCCCAATAGGCGCGCATGAAGCGGATGACGTCCCAATGCTCGTCGGTCAAGGCAATCCCTTCCCGCTCGGCGAGCGTGCGGGCGATGTCCTCGGTCCAATCGGAGGGGTCGATCAGATAGCCATCCGGATCGGTGCGAACCGATGGCGTTATGGCGGTCATGGTTTTTTCTCCTCGAACGATTTTGGGTCCGTGTCCCGCGGGCGCGTATCTTAATCCCCCCTCTCCCGGGCGCAAGGGAACGGGTTTGAGCGCGCCCGCGCGCATCGCTACAATGCTTCCATGATTCGAAACCTTTCGCTCGCCTCCTTATGGCTCGTCCTCGCGCTGCTCGGCGTGCGGCTCGATCCGGCCACGGCCGCGCCCAAGCCGGACGCGCCCAAATCGGATCAGGGCGAGACGCCGAAGCCGGGCGCCACCACCAGCGGCAACTACCTCGCCGGCCGCCACGCCCAGGCGGTGCGCGAAATGGGCAACGCCATCACCTTCTATTCCGCCGTGCTCGCGCGCGAGCCGGACAATCCCGACCTGATCCGGCGCGCGTTCGTCCTCCATCTCGGCGAGGGCAAGATCGCCGACGCGCTCAAATTGGCCGGGCGCATGACCAAGGAGGACTCGGCGCGCCTCGTCTATCCCGAAATCCTGCGCGCCGCCGACGACATCAAGCGCGGCCGATGGGCCGACGCCATCGCCCGGCTCGACGCCCTCGGCACCGACGGCATCGGCGGATTGGCCGGGCCGCTGCTCGCGGCCTGGGCGGAGACGGGCCGGGGCGACCGCAAGGCGGCGGAAGCGGCGCTCGCCCGGCTTGGCGCGCGCAACGGCGCGCAAGGGCTGGTCGAACTGCACGGCGCGCTGATCGCCGACGTCGCCGGCGACAAGGCCGCCGCCGAGGCCGCCTACCGCAAGATCGCCGACGGCGAAGGCGGGCCGACCGCAAGGCTGGCCTCCTTGCTCGGCAATCTCCTCGAGCGCGCGGGCGAGCGCGACAAGGCCAGGGCGGTTTACGAATCCTATCGCGCGAAGAGTCCCGATTCGCGCCTGCTCGACGACGTCTGGCGGCGCATCGAAAGCGGCGGCAAGGCGCCGAAGCCGGAGATCGCGTCCGCGACCGACGGCGCGGCCGAGGCGCTGCTCGGCCTCGCCGGCGCGTTCCGCCAGCAGAACGTGCGCGAGACCGCGTATCAGCTGGTCCGGATCGCGCTTCACCTCCGCCCCGATTTTCCGTCGGCGCAGGTCCTGCTCGCCGACCTGCTCGAAGGCGACCGGCGCTGGGCCGACGCCAACGCGGTCTACGACGCCATCAACCCGGCCGCGCCGCTCCATCGCGCGACGCGCACCCGCGTCGCCGCCAACCTCAACCGCCTCGACCGCGACGAGGAAGCCGTGGCCAGGCTGGAGGCGCTGGCGAAAAGCGAGCCCAAGGACACCGATGCCCTGATCCAACTCGGCGACATCCTGCGCGGGCGCAAGAAATTCAAGGAAGCGGCGGCGGCCTACGATCGCGCGCTCGCGCGGGTGCCGACGCTCGACCGGCGCCATTGGCCGCTGCTCTATTCGCGCGGCATCGCGCTGGAACGCTCGCAGCAATGGCCGCGCGCCGAGGCCGATTTCCTGAAAGCGCTCGAATTCGAGCCTGAGCAACCCTACGTTCTCAATTATCTCGGCTATTCGTGGATCGAGAAGGGCCAGCACCTGGACCGCGCCACCGAGATGATCCGCAAGGCGGTGAGCCTGCGCCCCGACGACGGCTACATCGTCGACAGCCTGGGCTGGGCGCACTACATGCTCGGCCAATGGGCGGACGCGGTGCGCGAACTGGAGCGCGCGGTCGAACTGCGCCCCGAGGATCCGGTCATCAACGACCACCTCGGCGACGCCTTCTGGCGGGTGGGGCGGCGGACCGAGGCGCGCTTTCAGTGGGAACGCGCGCTGACCTTGAAGCCCGAGGCCGACCTGATCGAAACCATCCGCAAGAAGCTGACCGACGGCCTTCCCGACGGCCCGCCCGCGACCCGCGTGCATTAACCGGCCGATGACGGAACCGATCCGCGTCGCGGCCCCGGCCAAGATCAATCTCTACCTGCACGTGGTCGGGCGGCGCCCGGACGGCTATCACTTGCTCGACAGCCTGGTTGCGTTCGCCGACATCGGCGACACCGTCGAGGCCCGTGCCGACGAGCGCCTGTCGCTCGCCGTCGACGGCCCGTTCGCGGACGCGATCCCCGCGGGCGACGACAATCTGGTGCTGCGCGCGGGCTACGCGCTCGCGGAGTTGGCCGGAGAGAAACGCGGCGCCGCCATTCGGCTGACCAAGCGCCTGCCGGCGGCGAGCGGCATCGGCGGCGGCTCGGCCGACGCGGCGGCCGCGTTGCGCGCGCTGATGTGCCTGTGGAACGCGAACCCGGCGCCGGAAGCGCTCGCGGCGCTCGCCCTTCGCCTCGGCGCCGACGTGCCGGTGTGTTTGGGCGGCCGGGCCGCGTTCATGGGCGGGATCGGCGAGGAACTCGCCCCCGCGCCGCCGTTGCCGAAGGCTTCGATCGTGCTCGCCAATCCGGGCCAAGCGGTGGCGACGCCGGAGGTGTTCCGCCGACGCACGGGGCCCTTTTCCCGGCCGGCGCGCTTCGCCGAGGCGCCCGGCGACGCCGCCCGACTCGCCCGATTGCTGAAGGCGCGCGGCAACGACCTGGAGGAACCCGCGCGCGCGATTTGCCCGGCGATCGGCGACGTGCTGGCGGCGCTCCGGCGCCAGCCGGGGTGCCTGATCGCGCGCATGAGCGGATCGGGCGCCACCTGCTTCGCCCTTTTTGCCGAACCCGGCGCCGCGCGCGCGGCCGCCGACGCCGTGGCGCGCGCGCATCCCGCCTGGTGGGTCCAGGCGGGCGCCCTCCAAAATTAAATTTTTCTGCTTCGCGTCACTTCCGTGCCGCTACGCCGGATTAGATCACGCCGCAGGCGATGCGTCCTCCGCCGCCGCCCAAGGCCGCGGGCTGGTCGCTGTAGTTGTCGCCGCCGGCGTGGATCATCACCGAGCGCTTCTTGATGTCGGCGACCTTGAGGCGCGGCGCGCGCAGCTTGCCCGACGCGGTGCCGTCGGCCTTGACCTCGAGTACCGGCAGATCGCCGAGATGCCCGCCGTCCGAATGCGGCCCCTCGTGCTTGCCGGTCTTGCCCGGATCGTAGTGGCCGCCAGCGGCAAGGCCGAGGACCATCTGGCCCTGCGGGTTGGCCTTGGCCGCGCAGGAGCGGTTTTCGTGGATGTGGAAGCCATGCGGGCCGGGCGGCAGGCCCTTGAGCTTCGGATAAATCTCGAGGCCGAGCTTGCCGTCGACGAAGCGGATGGTGCCGACCTCCTCGCCTTGGCCCTTCTCCGCCGTGCGATAGACCTTGACGGTGAGGTCGTCGGCCGAGGCTGGATGCGCGAACGCGACGGCGGCGCCGGCGACGAGCGCGGCGGCGAGGATGGCTTTCATTCGGAATCTCCCTTGGGTTGAGACGCGCGAAGACGGACGTCGATTATAGGACGACTCGCGGACGGACAAAATCGGCCGAAGCCCCCGGAAAACCTGGGTTCTTGCCGCGCGCCGCCGAAGACCTTATGTATGGCGCCGGCGGCGCAGGCCGCCATTGGGGCGTAGCCAAGCGGTAAGGCAGCGGTTTTTGGTACCGCCATCCTAGGTTCGAATCCTAGCGCCCCAGCCAATCTTTCCGGTTTCCTCCGCGCCGTTCGCCATCGACCCGCGGTCTTGCCGGGGGTAGGCCGACCTGTCACTCTTGAAACGGCGACGCGGCGGTCGCGAACCTCCGCGCGAACAGGGAGGACGACATGGAACATTTGATCTCGCGCATTGCAACCGGGATGCGCGTGGCCGGGATCGCCGCGCTGGCCGCGATTATCGGGTGCGCGACCGCGGCGGCGAAGACCGAGCTGACCATCTACACCGCCTACGAGAACGACGACCTCAAGCCCTACAAGGCCGCGTTCGAGAAGGACAACCCCGACATCGTCATCAACTGGGTGCGCGATTCGACCGGCGTCGTCACCGCCAAAATCCTGGCCGAACGCGACAACCCGCGCGCCGACGCGGTCTGGGGCCTCGCCGTCAGCAGCATCGGCGTCCTCAAGACCCAGGGCCTTCTGGTGCCGTACGCGCCCAAGGACATCGGTTCGATTCCCGCCAAGTTCAGGGACAAGGCCGACCCGCCGTATTGGTTCGGCAACTCGGCCTGGATCGCGGCCATCGTCTACAACACGGTCGAGGGCGCGCGCCTCAAGGTTCCCAAGCCGGAAACCTGGGAGGATCTGACCAAGCCCGCCTACAAGGGCCAGGTGATCATGCCCAATCCGGTGTCCTCGGGCACCGGCTTCCTCGACGTTTCGGCCTGGCTGCAGGCCTTCGGCGAGGCCAAGGGCTGGGACTACATGACCCGCCTGCACGAGAACATCGTCCGCTACACCCATTCCGGCTCGACCCCGGCGACCTTCGCCGGCAAGGGCGAATACGTCGTCGGCATCGCCTTCGACGTGCGCGCCGCGCGCGTCAAGGAGCAGGGCGCGCCGATCGAGATCGTCTTTCCCAAGGAAGCGCTCGGCTGGGACATGAACGCCTTCGCCATCGTCAAGGGGACCAAGAAGCTCGACGCCGCCAAGAAGCTCGCCGACTGGGCGGCCTCGCCGACGGCGATGAAGCTGTACGGCGAAACCCGCGCCGTGGTGGCGATCCCGAAATACATGACCCCGATCAAGAACCTGCCCAACGATCTCGACCAGCGGATCATGGCCAACGATTTCGACTGGGCCTCGGCCAATCGCGACGCGATCCTCAAGGAATGGACGCGCCGCTTCGACGCCAAGTCCGAGCCGAAGAAGAACTGACCCCGGTCGGGATTAGGTACGCGCGCGGACAATAACGGGAATCCGGTGTCGTCGCCGCCCGCCGCCGCCCTGGGCCGTTTTTCGCCCCGGCGCGGATTGCGCCGCCGCGCGGGGCGCGACGAATGGATCGAGCGCGCCGCCCTGCTGCTGGTCGCGGCGTTCCTGGTCGCGTTCCTGGTTCTGCCGCTCTACGCGCTGCTCTCGAAGAGCGTGGCCGCGCCCGACGGGCGGTTCGTCGGCCTCGCCCATTACGCCACCTATTTCTCGACGCCGACGCTGTTCCGCTCGATTCACAACAGCCTGTTCGTCGCCGCGCTCAGCACCGCGATCACCCTCGCGCTCGCCTTCGGCTACGCCTACGCGCTGACCCACACCTGCATGCCGGGCAAGGAAGTGTTCCGGATCGTCGCGGTGATCCCGCTGTTGGCGCCGACGCTCCTGCCGGCGCTCGCGCTGGTGCACCTGTTCGGCAACAAGGGGGTCCTCAAGGATCTCCTGCTCGGCCATTCGGTCTACGGGCCGATCGGGATCGTCATGGGCATGACCTTCGCCGTCTTCCCGCACGTGTTCATCATCGTCAACGCCGGGCTCGGCCTTTCCGACGGCCGGCTCTACGAGGCGGCGGCCGTGTGCAAGGCGGGGCGCTGGCGCGTCTTTCGCACGGTCACGCTGCCCGGCGCCAAGTACGGCCTGATCGGCGCGGCGATCGCCGGCTTCACCCATGCCTTCACCGATTTCGGCGTTCCCAAGGTGATCGGCGGCCAGTTCGACGTGCTCGCGACCGACGTCTACAAGCAGGTCATCGGCCAGCACGACTTCGAAATGGGCGCGGTGATCAGCGTCGTTCTGCTGATCCCGGCCTTGATCGCCTTCGCCATCGACCAGGCGGCGCGGCGCGGCCAGGTCGCCATGCTGACCACCCGCGCGGTGCCGTTCCAGCCGAAGCCCAACCGGATCGCCGACGCGCTCGGGTTTCTGTTCTGCGCGCTGGTGGCGGTGTGGATCGTCGGCCTGATCGTCGCCGCCGCCTTCGCCTCGGTGGTCAAGTTCTGGCCCTACGACCTGAGCCTGACCTGGGCCCATTACGAGTTCGAGCGCTACGCCGGCGGCGGCTGGCGGGCGTATCGCAACACGCTCGCGCTCGCGGCCTGGACCGCCGGCGCCGGAACCATCCTGGTGTTCTTCGGCGCCTACCTGGTCGAGAAGGGCGAGGCGTGGCCGCGCCTGCGCCGGCTGATCCAGCTGCTCGCCCTGCTGCCGCTCGCGATCCCGGGCCTGGTGCTCGGCCTCGCCTACATCTTTTTCTTCAACGCGCCGGCCAATCCGCTCGGCGGGCTCTACGGCACGTTCGCGATCCTGGTGTTGTCGACCATGGTCCATTATTACTCGGTCACGCACCTGACCGCGTCGACCGCGCTCAAGCAGCTCGACCGCGAATTCGAGGCGGTGTCGGATTCGCTCAAGGCGCCCCGGCTCAAGACCTTCGCGCGCGTCACGGTGCCGATCAGCATGCCGGCGATCCTGGATATCTTCATGTATTTCTTCCTCAACGCGATGACGACCGTGTCGGCGGTGGTGTTTCTCTATTCGACCCACACCAATCTCGCTTCGATCGCGGTCCTCAACATGGACGACGCCGGGGAATTGGCGCCCGCCGCGGCGATGGCGATGGTGATCGTCGTCACCTCGGTCGCGGTGCGCATTCTCCATGTCGCGCTCGCGCGCGCGATCGGACGCCGCACCCAGGCTTGGCGGGCGCGCGGCCGATGAGCGCCGACCCGACCCGCGCCGCCGCCGGCGGCCCGACCCGGATCGCGGTGATCGGCGCCGGCATCGTCGGCGTCTGCTGCGCGCTCTATTTGCGCCGCGACGGCTACGACGTCACCCTGATCGAGCGCGAAGCGCCGGGCGACGGCGCCTCGCGCGGCAACGCCGGCGCGCTCAGCCCGGGCAGTTGCGTGCCGCTTTCCATGCCCGGCACGGCACACAAGGTGCCGGGTTGGCTGCTCGATCCGGATGGGCCGCTGACAATCCGGCCGCGCTATTTTCCGCTCGCGCTGCCGTGGCTGATCCGCTTCGCGCGCGCCGGGCGCCCGGGGCGGATCGCGGCCATCGCCGACGCGCTGCGCGCGCTCCACGGACGCACCTTCGCCTGCTACGCGCCGCTGCTGCGCGCGGCCGGAGTCGAGGCGCTGGTGCATCGCACCGGCACCCTGGTGATCTACGAAAGCGAGGCCGCGCTGGCCGCGGCCGCGACCGAGTGGACCCTGCGGCGCGAGCGTGGCGTGCCGTGCGAGGCGATCGACGGCGACGGCCTCCGGCAACTCCTGCCCGACCTTTCCGACCGCTACCGCTGCGGGATGCTGCTGCCCGAGCATGGTTTCGTCGCCGAGCCGTATCGGTTGACGCGCGCGCTTGCCGACCATTTCGTCGCGACCGGCGGGCGCCTGGTCCGGGCGCAAGCGACCGGATGGCGTTTCGACCGACGCCGGCTCGCCGCCGTCGTCACCGACGCGGGCGAGATCGCGGCCGAGCGCGCGGTCATCGCGGGCGGGGCGTGGTCGGCGCCGCTTGCGCGCCAGGCCGGGCTGCGCGTTCCGCTCGAAAGCCAGCGCGGCTACCACGTCACCCTGCCCGAACCCGGCATCCGACCCCGCCTGCCGGTGACCGACGCCGCCGCCAAGATTTACGCCACCCCGATGGAGGGCGGCTTGCGCGTCGCCGGCACGGTCGAGTTCGCGGGGCTCGCGGCCCCGCCCAACTGGGCGCGGGCCCGCCGGCTGGTGGACTTGGCCCGGCGGATTTTTCCCGCGGCGCGCGCCGACGGCTTCACCGAATGGATGGGGCACCGGCCGTGCCTGCCCGATTCGCTCCCTGCCATCGGCCCGGTGCCCGCCTATCCCGACGTTCTCTGCGCCTTCGGCCACGGCCATAACGGCATGACCAGCGGCCCGGTCACCGGCAGCCTGATCGCCGACCTGATCGCCGGCCGCGATCCCGGCTTCGATCTGCGGCCGTACCGGCCGGACCGGTTTTAGGTTCGGGCGTGGCCGTCGACCCCGCCATCGTCGCGCTGGTTCTGCTGGCGGCCTTGATGCACGCCGGCTGGAACGCGGTCGTCAAGATGGGCAACGACCGGCTGCTGGCGCTGCTGCTGGTCAAGGCGCCGACCATGCTGGTCGCGGCGGCGACCCTCGCCGTCGTCGGCCCGCCGGCGCCAGCCTCCTGGCCGTACCTGCTCGTCTCGACCGTCATCTCGATGGCGTATTTCTATTTTCTGGTCCGCGCCTATCACGCCGGCGACTTGGGTCTCGCCTATCCGGTCGCGCGTGGCTCGGCCCCGGTCGTTACCCTGCTGCTATCGTTCCTCATCGCCGGCGAGCGGCCGACGCTTGCCGGCGCGGCCGGCGTGCTGATCGTTTCCGCCGGAATCATCGCGCTCGGCTGGCAGCGGAACGCCGGTCGCCAGCACGCCGCGACCGTGGCGTGGGCGATGGCGGTCGGGCTGACCATCGCCGGCTACACGATCAGCGACGGCATCGGCGGGCGGCTTTCGGGCAATCCGATCGGTTACGCGGCCGCGCTCAACCTCATGACCGGCCTAGTCATCACCGTCGCCGCGTTTGCCGCGCGGCGCGGGGCGGCGCTGGACGCGCTGCGTTTCGGCTGGCGCAAGGGTCTCGGCGGCGGCCTGCTGATGTTCGGCGGCTACGCCATCGTCATTTACGCCATGACGCTCGCGCCGATGGCCTCCATCGCCGCGCTCAGGGAAACCAGCGTCATCTTCGCCGCCCTGATCGGCAGCTTCGTCCTGCGCGAGAAACACGGCGCGCGACGCATCGCCGCCTCGACGGTGGTCGCGGTCGGCATCGTCGTCCTGCTCGGCGGATTCTGAATGTTCCCGCGATCGAGATAAACGGCTATAACGCGCCCATGGCCCCTGCCGCCCTGATCTTCGACGTGGACGAGACCCTCGCCGAAACCGAGGAGCTGCACCGGGTTTCGTTCAACGACATCTTCCGCGCCTTCGGCCTTCCCTGGGAGTGGGATCGGGAACTCTACCGGGAACTCCTCAAAACCGGCGGCGGGCGCGAGCGGATGACTCATTACATGCGGATCCGCAAGGTGGGCCCGGCCGACGAACGCGAGGCCGCCGAACTGGCCAAACGCCTGCACGCGGCCAAGACCGAGTTGTACCAAAAGCTGCTCGCCGGTCGGCCGCCTGCCGTCCGGCCCGGCGTCAAGCGCCTGATCGGCGAGGCGCGCGACGCGGGCGTTAGGCTCGCCATCGCCACCACGTCGGCGCGCGGCAACGTGCTGGCGCTGCTCAAGGGATCGTTCGGCGCGGACTCCCCCGATTGGTTCGCCGCCATCGCCGCCGGCGAGGACGCGGACGCCAAAAAGCCCGATCCCACCGTCTATCGCATGGCCCTCGAACGCCTGAAGCTGCCGCCGCAGGCCTGCGTCGCCATCGAAGATTCGCTGATCGGTCTTCATGCGGCAACGGCCGCCGGGATCGCGGCGGTGGTGGCGCCGTCACGCTGGACGGACGAGCGGGATTTCCCCGGCGCGCTCGCCGTCGCCCGCGATCTCGACCACGGGCCGGACGGCACGCCGGTCACGCTGGCGCGGATTCGCGGCTGGATGGACGGAAAGCGTTGACGGCCGCGCGCGTAGTTCCTTTAATCGGTATGCAACCGTAAGGAGGCGCGCATGAAGGCATTCTTTCGCGTCGTCGCGGCGTGCGTCGTTGCCGCGCTGTCGGTTGTGCCTGCGCCCGCGCGGAGCCAGGACAAAACCGTTTCGATCAGCTATGTGCCTGTCACCGCCCCCTGGCTGTTCGCGTTGGGCAGCGGCGCCTTCTCGCGCGAAACCGGATACACGATCTCCTGGTTCCCCTATGAGACCGGCGCGGGGTCGATGGATGCCTTGCACCAGGGCAAGGTGCAGATCGCCTATTCCGGCTCCACCCAAATCACGGTCGTCATGAGCAAGGGTGCGGAAGAGGATCTATTTTGGATCGCCAAGGAAACCGACATCACCGAAGGCCTGGTGGTCCACAGCCGGAGCGGGATCGAGGAACCGCGGCAACTTCGCGGCAAGCGAATCGCGACGCCGTTCTGGTCGACCCATCATTTTCACCTGTTGTTCGCCCTGGACCAGTTCAATATTACCGAGAACGAGATCGACATCTACGACATGAGACCCAGCGAAATTCTCGCCGCCTGGAGGACAGGCGGTATTGACGCCGCGTATATCGGCATACCGACCCTCGATCGGTTGTTGTCGTCGGGGAGGGTTCTGGTGTGGTCCGGCTGGCTCAATCGCTGGGGAAAACCGACCTTCGACGGATTTGTCGTCCGACGCGACTGGAGCACGGCGAACCCGGAGTTCATGCGCGGGTTCGTGAAGGTGCTCGACGCCGTCAACCGAAACTACGCCGCCAACGCCGACCGCTGGACCGGCGATTCTCGCGAAATCCAGACCATCGTCAAATTTCTCGGCCCGCATTCGAACGTCGTCACGTCGCTGAAGATGATCAAAATTCCGACCCTCGAGGAACAACTGTCGATCGCCTGGTTGGGCGGCGGCGGCGTCGGGGGCGCGGCCAAGACGCTGCAGGCGACCGCGCAATATCTCGACCGCTTCGGCATGGTCGAAAAGGTGCTGCCCGATTACAGCCCCTATATCACCGATCGCTGGGCCAAGGCCGCCCTGCAGGCGCGGCAGGACGCGGCCGGCGCCCCGCGGCGCTAGGAGCGTGATTTCTTCGCATCGGGGAAGAAAAGCTGCCGGCCGTCGAGCTTGAAGGAGGCGATCGCCGCCTGGCCCTCGGCCGAGATCAGCCAATCGACGAACGCGCTCGCGTCCTTGGCCTTGACGTGCGGGTGCTTGGCCGGGTTGACGGCCATGACGCCGTAGGGGTTGAACAGCGCCGGATCGCCCTCGACCACGATCGTCATGTCCGCCTTGTTCTTGAAGCCGATCCAGGTGCCGCGATCGGCCAGCGCGTAGGCGCCCATGCCAGCCGCCGTGTTCAGCGTCGCGCCCATGCCCGAGCCGGTCGAGCGGTACCAGGCCGCGCCCTTCGGATCGACCTTGGCCTGGTGCCAGATTTCCAGTTCCGCCTGATGGGTGCCGCTGTTGTCGCCGCGCGAGGCGAACGGCGCCTTGGCCTCGGCGATCTTCTTGAAGGCGGCAGCCGCGT
>VGZQ01000003.1 GCA_016872535.1 Rhodospirillales bacterium
GCCTCCTTAAGGATGCCGATGATCTGTTCCTCGCTGAACCTGCTGCGCTTCATGGTGGGTCCTCCCTGGGTCAAAATTAACGGGAAAACTCACCCTCCGGTTGGACCTAAAAACGGGGGGAAGGTCAAACACAGGCCATGTAGTCGAGCGGATTAAAAAGAAATCGAACCCGAGAGTTAAGCGATTAATCTTGGCTTATATACAGTTAGAGGAAACAGTCGTTGCGTTTTTGGATGCTCTTCTTAAGGAAAGTCGTTTAAGGCATTAATGAGCGAAGGGAGAGTTACTATGTCCGATGTAAAAAATTGGTTTGATCGTCAGGTCGAGTTTGCAGTGAAGGATATCGAAACTTGGCCTGCTTGGATGAATAATGCAGCTAGGATCGCTGGTGGCATAACTCATGGACGTCAGGTAGGTAGCAGAAAACCGAATAATCGGAGTTCGAGTAGTTACGATGATTCTCAGAAAAAAGCAAAATCCTTTCTTAAGGGGGTCTAGAGAAATCTATGAATAGATATTCTTCCATGAGAGTTAGATAAGCCCGCTCTCGCGCACGCCGTCGAAGATGAACTGGACCGAAAGGGCGGCGAGCAGGATGCCGACCACGCGGGTGATCACGTTCTGCCCGGTGATACCGAGGAACTGGCCGAGGCGCGCGGCCACCAGCAGGAGCGCGAAGGTCAGCGCCAGGACTAAACCGAGGGCGATGAACACCGCCGTGACGCGGGCCGTGTCGCCCGCCGCCTGGGCATAGAGCAGGATGACTGCGCCCATGGTGCCCGGCCCGGCGATCAAGGGCGTCGCCAGCGGAAAGACGGAAATGTCGTGGCGATGGCCGGCCTCCAGGTCCTCGTCGTCGGTGGTGGTGACGCCGCCCGAGGAACGCGCGAACACCATGTCGATCGCCATCAGCAGCAGCAGCACGCCGCCCGCGACGCGGAGCGCCGCCAGGCTGATGCCGAGCAATTCCAAGAGCTTGTTGCCGAAAAGGGCGAACGCGAACAGGATCGCGGCCGCGATCAGCACGCCGCGCAGCGCCATGGCGATCCGGCGTCCCTGCGAGGCGTGCGGGGTCAGCGCCGCGAACAGCACCGCCACGTCCACCGGCGCGACGGTGGCGAAGAAGGTGGTGAAGGCGAGCAGTCCGGCTTCGAACATTTCGGCCCTATTTTACACCCGTCCGGCCATCGCCGCCTCGAGCAAGCCCTTGAGGTTGGCGACGTCGAGCGGCACCGGGTTGCCGCCCGCGGTCGGGTCGTTGGCGGCCATTTGCGACAGTTCGTCGAGCCGGCTTTCCTCGACGCCCAACTCGCGGCAGGTGTGGGGGATCTTGAATTCGCGGCGGAGATCCATCACCCAGTCCAGGAATCCGTCGAAGGTCGGTTTGGATAGGCCGATGTAGCGCGCGGCCGCGGCGATGCGCTCGGCGATCGCCTTGCGGTTGAACACCAGCACGTAGGGCATGAACACGGCGTTGGTGAGGCCATGATGCGAGTTGTAGACCGCGCCGACCGGGTGCGAGAGCGAATGGATCGCGCCGAGCCCCTTCTGGAACGCGGTCGCGCCCATGGTCGCCGCCGCCATCATGTGGGCGCGCGCGGCGAGATCGCGGCCGTCCTTGACCGCGCGCTGCAGGTAGTCGCGCACGAGGCGCATGCCTTCGAGGGCGATGCCGTCGGCGAGCGGATGGAAGCCCGGTGCGCAAAACGCCTCCAGGCAATGGGCGAAGGCGTCCATGCCGGTCGCGGCGGTGATGTGCGGGGGCAGGCCGACGGTCAGTTCGGGATCGAGGATCGCCTGGCCCGGCATCATGCCGGGGTGGAAGATGATCTTCTTGGTGTGGGTCGCCTCGTCCACGATCACGCTGGCGCGGCCGACCTCGGAGCCTGTGCCCGACGTCGTCGGCACCGACACCGTCGGCGCGATGCCCTTTTCGTCGACCCGCTTCCAGTTGTCGCCCACGTCCTCGAAATCCCAGAGCGGGCGGCTCTGCCCGGCCATGAGCGCGATCGCCTTGCCGGCGTCCAGCGCGCTGCCGCCGCCGAAGGCGATCACCCCGTCGTGGCTGCCCTGGCGATAGGCGGTAAGACCGTCGTCCACGTTGCGCCCGACGGGATTTGGGCGGACGTCGCTGAACACGGCGGCAGTCAGACCAGCCTTCTTTAGGGAATCGACCGCCGCGCCGATCATCGGCAGTTTCGCCAGCCCCGGATCGGTCACCAGCAGCGGGCGTTTCATCCCGAGGGCTTCGCACGCGCGCGGCAGTTCCTTGATCCGCCCGGCGCCGAAGCGGACCTTGGTCGGATAGTTCCAGTTGCCGATAGGAGACGTTTGTTCGCTCATGGATCGATTCTCAGGTTTTGACGCGGAGGTGGAACGATTTCGGCCGGGTCAGGTGCTCGTAGCCGAGGATGGAAAGGGTACATCCGCGTCCCGAATCCTTGACCCCGGTCCAGGCGAGCGCCGGATCGAGATAATCGCAGCGGTTCATGAACCAGGTGCCGGTGTCGACGGCGTCGCCGATGCGGATCGCGGCGTTTTCGTCCGCGGTCCAGATCGCGGCCGTCAGACCATACGGGCTGTCGTTCATCAGGTGGATCGCCTCGTCGTCGCCCTTGACCTTCATGATGCCGATCACCGGGCCGAACGATTCCTCCATCATCACCGACATGGAATGATCGACGTTCACCAGCACCTGGGGCGCGAGGTAGGGGGTACCCTGCCTGCTCGCCGGAAAGGCGCGCTCATCGATCAGGGCCTTGGCGCCGCGCTTGACCGCCTCGGCGATCTGCTGGCGCACGAATTCGGCCGCGTCGGCGCGCACCATGGGCCCGAGGTTGGTTTCGGGCTTGGAGGGATCGCCGAGCTTGTACTTGCGTGTCAGGTCGGCGAAGCCCTCGACGAAGCGGTCGTAAACGTCGGCGTGGACGTAGATGCGCTCGATCCCGCAGCACGACTGGCCGGAATTGAAGAACGCGCCGTCGACCAGGTTTTCGACCGCGTGATCGAGGTCGCAATCGGGCCGGACATAGGCCGGATCCTTGCCGCCCAGCTCGAGCCCGACGCCGATGAAGCGCCCGGCGGCGGCGCTTTCCACCGTCCGTCCGCCGGCGACCGAACCGGTGAAGGCGACAAAGGCGACCTCCGGCGACTTGACGACCTTTTCGGTGTCGGCATGGGTGAGGTGAAGATGCTGGAACACGCCCGCCGGAATGCCGGCGGCGTCGAACGCGGCCTGGAACCGTTCGGCGCAAAGCGGCGTCTGGTGCGAATGCTTGAGGATCACCGTGTTGCCGGCGGCGAGGGCCGGCACGATCGAATTGACGGCGGTCAGGTAGGGGTAGTTCCACGGCGCGATGGTGAAGACGACGCCGAGCGGTTCGGGCCGGATGAAACGCCGGAAATTTTCCTTGGGCCCGACGTCGCGGTCGGCCAGCGCCGCGGGCGCCTCTTTGATCATGTAGCGCGCGCGTTCCTCGAACCCGCGCACCTCGCCCGGGGATTGCGCGATGGGGCGGCCCATCTGCCAGGTGATTTCCTCGGCGATCTTGTCCTTGTTGACGACGAAAGCGTCGACGGCCTTGAGAAGCAGGTGGCAGCGTTCGGCGATCGGAACGCTTTTCCATTTCTTCTGGGCGGCGCGGGCGCGTTCGAGGGCGCCGCCGATGTCGGCGGCGGACGCGAGCGGGCGTTCGACGTAGACCCGGCCATCCACCGGGGAGATGGTTTTGAGGGAGGCGGGCATGGGCGAGGAGTCCTGGCTGGAGGGTCGAGACGTAATATAACACTTTGAGAAAGAAGGAAAAACAAGCCTAAAAGGGGGTTTGTGCAAGGTCCGTTCGGCGTCTTGTGGTTCGAGTTCGGCCGTCAGGTTCACAAGATTGGTTGTTTCCGGAGAGTCTTCGCTTGGTGGTGAGACCGATCCCACCGATAGGCGCGGAACAGACCTGACCGATTTGATTGGAAATCAAATCGGGTCGAAGATCGTCGTCGAATGGCGGCGCTCCCGATGCCGGCCGTCTCGAATCAGATCGGCCGTTCTTTGGAAAACCTGTCTTTCAATCGCAATTACAGAGACTTGGCATAACCCCAACCGAGACTTGGTAGAGCCATATTTAAACTATACATTCGAGAACCGAGATCTGGGTGAAAAACAGCCTCAGTTCTTAATAGCACCGAACAGTCTTCGTGCCGAACATCCCCGTTCGCCTCGGCTTGATGCCGCCCCTGACTGGCCTCGTGGAAATGTATGGCCAGGAAATCATATGGGCGGCCACCATTGCCTGCGCCGAAATCAATGAGAGCGGCGGCGTACTCGGGCGCCCCCTGCAATTGATGGTCGAGGATGACGGCAGTCTGCCCCAGACGGCGGTCCCGGCGGCACGACGATTGATTCAGGAGCACGGGTGCAGCGCCATCATCGGCAACCTGCTTTCGAACGCGCGCATCGACGTGGCGGCCAAGGTCGCCGCCCCTCTGGGCATTCCCTATCTCAACTTCTCTTTCTACGAAGGCAGCATCTCGTCGCGCTGGTTCTTCCACTTCGCCGCCCTTCCCAACCAGCAAATCGACAAGATGATTCCGTTCATGGCCGAACACTATGGCGTAAAGATGTTCTTCGCCGGCAACAATTACGAATGGCCGCACGGATCGATCGACGCGTGCAAGCGGTCCCTGGCCGCGCTGAACGGCGAGATCGTGGGCGAGGAATATCTGCCCCTTGGCGTCCGCACCGAGGAGATCGATGGCCTGCTGGAGCGCGTGGCCCGATCCGGCGCGGATGTCTTCGTCCCTTATTTTGCGGGCGCCGACCAGATCACTCTGCTGTCCCGCTTCGCCGAAATGGGGATCAAAAGCCACATGGCGGTGGTCATGGGGCATTTCGACGAAATCATTGCCGGGCGGCTGTCCCCCGAGGCTCGGGATGGGCTCTATTCCAGCAATACCTATTTCATGTCGATCGACACGCCCCAATCCCGGGCCTACCTGGCTCGGCTGAAGGAATTGCCCGGCGTTTCGGATCTATGGCCACGTGGCAATGGCGTGCTCACTAATTTCGGCGAGGGGACTTATGTCTGTGTCAAGGCTTTTGCCGAAGCAGCCCGGATCGCCGGAAACACGGAGCCGGAGGCCCTTGCCGCCGCGCTTGAGAATGTGCGGGTGCTCGGGCCGCAGGGAGAGGTGCGCATGGATGCGGCGTCGCACCACGCGACGGTGAACTCCTATCTAGCCCGCTGCCGGAAGGACGGAACCTTCGAAGTGGTGCAGGCATTCAGACCGATTCCGCCGCAAATCCCCGAGCGCTACCGGCCCCGTCCCAGCGAACCCCGTTTCGCGGAATTGCCTTTCGGTCCGCAAGCGGTCGCTCGCATGGCGTCGGAAGCCGGCGAGGCCTATCGCTGGGTGGGAACGGCAAAGAAAATCCTGGCGCTGGCCGACATGGCGATCCTGGCTACGGACCAGAACGGGTTCATCACCGACGCCAATCGCGCCGTGTCCGAAATGTTCGGGTATGCCAACGGTGAACTGAAGGGACTGTCGGTTCACCTTCTGGTTCCGCCCCATCTGCGGGCCATCCATCAAGAGCATATGGCCCGCTTTCTGGCCGGCGACGAGACCGAGCGCCGGATGGGAAGGCGGGGCGAGATCTCCGGTTATCGCAAAGACGGCACCTTCTTCCCGCTGGAAGCGTCCATTGCCAAATTCCGCGACGGCGAATCCTGGGTGCTGGTGGCAACCTTGCGCGACATGACCGCGGCGAAGGAAGCGGAAGCCGAACTGACCCGGCGCGCCACCCACGACCCACTGACCGGCCTTCCCAACCGCGCCCTGGTCTACGAGCGCCTCGAAAAGGTCCTTCACCGGTCGAAAGCGCGCGGCGATAACATCGCCCTGCTGTTCATCGACCTGGATGGCTTCAAGGCGGTGAACGACAAGTACGGCCACGAAGCCGGCGACTATCTGCTGAAGGAAATTTCCCAGCGCTTCATCCAAGCGGTGCGCCCGGGGGATACGGTCGGACGCCTTGCCGGCGACGAATTTGTGATCCTGTGCGAGCACGTGGATTCTCCGGCCATGCTCTCCTCCCTCGCGGAACGCATCCTCGACGCCGCAAAGCAGGCCGTGCCATATGGGACGGACAAGCTGTTCGTGACCGCCAGCATAGGCATAGCCGCCGGGCATGGTTCCACCCATACCGCCGACGATCTTGTCCGTGCCGCCGACACCGCCATGTATTTCGTCAAGGGGTCCGGGCGGGCGGGATGGCGGTTCTTCAACGAAGACCTGCAGAAGGAGGCGCAGCGGCGCCTGTCCATTTCCACGGGGTTGCGCACGGCGTTGGAGCGCGACGAATTCCATGCGGTGTATCAGCCGATTGTGGACATCCGTTCATCCGTGGTGGTCGGCGGCGAGCTTCTCCTGCGCTGGCGCTCTGCCGAAGGTGAGGAGTCGCCCGCTGTCTTCATTCCCGTCGCCGAGATGAACGGGACCATCGTCGCGATCGGCTATTGGGTCTTCGAGCAGGGATGCCGGACCGAGAAGCGATGGCGCGAACAGGCCGGGGAGAACGCCCCCTATGTCTCGCTCAACATGTCGGCGCGCCAGATGGCCGATCCGCTGCTGGTTGACAAATATGCCGCAATTCTGAAGGAAACTGGCGCCGATCCCAGGCGCCTGCTTCTGGAGATTACCGAGACGTCCCTGATGGCCGATCCTTCCTTCAATCGCGAGGTCGTCGACCGGTTGGCGGGGTTGGGCATGCGCATCGCGGTGGACGATTTCGGTAGCGGCTATTCGTCCCTGGTGCAGTTGCTTCGACTCAAGATCGATGTTCTCAAGATCGGCAGGGAATTCATCCAGGACATCGATATCGACCCCGACAGCAGAATCATCGTTTCCGCCCTGTGTCGCATGGCGAAATCGCTGAAACTGATGCTTATCGCCGAAGGCGTCGAGACTCAGAACCAAAGAAATATGCTTCGCGCTTTGGGCTGCGACTGCATTCAGGGATATCTGTTCTACCGCCCTATGCCTGCCGACGAATTGCTGATCGCGGCGACCAACTCCCATCGCGCCAAGGAACGGGGTGACGACGACCTTCAATTCCTGATCTGCTCAAGTAGGCCGGCCAAAGCCGTAGCACGGTCGCCGCTCGACGACATCGTTGCCGAAGCGCGAGCATACAATCCGCTGAACGGAATCACCGGTTATCTGATTCATTTCGACGGGGCGTTCGTTCAATACCTGGAGGGTAACGGGGCGGACATCCATCGCCTGTTCGCCATGATCAAAAAAGACCCGCGACACCGCGACGTAACCCTGGTTTCCAAGGGAAAGCTGGCCCGGCGGTTATTCGCGGGCTGGACGATGGGGGTCCGGAGTCTCGACAGTCCGGCGATTGCCGATGACCTTGGCGGTGGCGGCTTGGTATTCGAAGCGCTGACAACCAATCCCGTCGCCTGTCGCGCCTTGTTCGAGGCTATTGCGATGGAATCGCAATAACCGAACGAGCCTCTTCGAAGGAATCGAGCAAAGCGGTGCGGGTTGCCGCCGCCCATCAGACTTCGTTCCCGGCCGAATAATGGCGACTCCGCGCTAAATCCGTGTGCGGGGAGGGTGTTTAAACGGCCGCGGGCGAGAAGCGTTATTTTTCTCGTTAACCACGAATCGAATATCGAAAAAGGTGGCGGCCGCTTTTGGGGCGAGTCATCATCGTGACAATAAAAAAGTAGCTTGGGGGACTGTACGATGATCGACGATACGCGTAGGTGCGCCTTCGTGACGGGGGGCGGCCGAGGAATCGGGCGCGCGATCGCGCGTCGTCTGCTGCAAGAGGGCTGGGCGGTGGCGATCGCCGACATCGATCGCGAAGCGGGCTTGAAATTCGAGGCCGAATTCGTGGCGATCGGCCCGTGTCATTTCCATCAGGCCGACGTGCGCCAGGAAGACGACGTCAAGAACGCGATCGCCGCCACGCTCGTTCGCTTCGGCCGGATTGACGGCCTCGTCAACAACGCCGGCATCGCCAAGGCCTCGGCGGCGAAGGTGACCGAGCTCGCGCTCGCCGATTGGAATCGGATTATCGGCACCAACCTGACCGGCGCGTTCTTGTGCGCCAAGCACGCGACGCCGCATTTGCGCGCGGCCAAGGGAGCGATCGTCAACATCGCCTCGACCCGCGCGCTGATGAGCGAACCGAACACCGAAGCCTACGTCGCTTCCAAGGGAGGTCTCGTCGCTCTCACGCACGCGCTGGCGATCAGCCTCGGGCCCGAGGTGCGGGTCAATTGCGTCAGCCCGGGTTGGATCGACACGCGCGGGGAAGGCGCGGCCCGCGCGCATAAAACCGGCGAACTGTCCGCCGCCGACCATGCCCAGCATCCGGCGGGCCGTGTCGGCCGTCCCGATGACATCGCCGAGGCCGTCGCCTATCTCCTCGGCGATCACGCGGGCTTCATTACCGGCGCCAACCTGGTGATCGACGGCGGCATGACGCGGAAGATGATTTACGTCTAGGCGTCGGCCGTTTCAGAGGATGCGGGCGCGGATTTTGTTGCCGGCCCAATCGGTCAAAATCACCAGGGCAATGATCACGATCAGGACCATGGCGGTCGTCTGGTAATCGAACAGCCGGATGCTGGAGATCAAATGGAACCCGATCCCGCCCGCGCCGACCAGGCCGAGCACGGTCGCCGAGCGGATGCTGACCTCGAAGCGGTAGAGATTGTAGGTGATGAAGTGGGGCAGGATTTGGGGGACGATGGCGTAGGCGACCGTCTGCGACCAGCCGGCGCCGGTCGATTGCATCGCCTCGACCGGGCCGTGATCGACCGCCTCGATCGCCTCGGCGTAGAACTTGCCGAGCATGCCGGCGTTGTGCAGCGCGAGCGCGAGAATGCCGGGAAACGGGCCGAGGCCGACGGCGGACACGAAGATGAGCGCGAACACCAGTTCCGAAACGCCGCGCAGCGCGTTGAGAATAAATCGCGCGCTGCCGTAGACGACGACGTGGGGCGAGATGTTACGCGCCGCCATCAGGCCGAGCGGGATGGCGAGCACGATGCCGAGCACGGTACCCCAGATGGCGATCTCGATGGTCTCGATGGTCGGCTGCACGATGCGCGGGGTGAAGGCCCAGTCCGGCGGGAACATGCGCCCGACATAGCTGGCGATGGCGGGAAGGCCGCGCACGAATTCTCCCAGGCTCAGATCGGTGTCGCGGGCGCTGACGTAGAGGACGACCAGGGCGACCAGGACGCCGCCGCCGACGGTCACGGTCTGGCGCAGCCGTTCGGCCGGCGTGCGCGCGGAATCGAGCAGTTCCTCCAACCGCTGGCGGCGGTCGGCGGGGGAGGGGCGGCCGGCGGGATCAGGCGCGTTCACGGTCGTCCTCCTCGTCGTCGACGGTCGCGCCGTAGATGCCGTGCAGCGTGTCCTGGCTCAGGTCGCGGACGTGGCCGTCGAACACGATGCCACCGCCGGCAAGCCCGATCACTCGTTCGCCGAACTCGCGCGCGTAGTTGACCTGGTGGATGTTGAGCAGCACGGTGATGCCCAACTCCTCGTTGATACGGCGGAGATAGCGCAGCACGACGCGGGCGATGTTGGGATCCAAACTGGCGACCGGCTCGTCGGCCAGCAGCAACACCGGCTTCTGGTTGAGCACGCGGGCAATGGCGACGCGCTGCTGTTCGCCGCCGGAGAGCGTATCGGCGCGCTGGAACGCCTTGTGCGCCATGTTGACGCGCTCCAGGCAGTCGAGGGCGGCGAGCTTTTCCTCGCGGCCGAAGCGGAAAGCGAGCGACGGCAGCAGCGCCTTATAGCCGAGCGTGCCGGTCAGCACGTTGGACAGCACCGAGAGTCGCTTCACCAGGTTGAACTGCTGGAAGATCATGCCGATGCGCCGGCGCATGTGGCGCAGGTCCCGGCGCCCGCTCGGGGTCGGCGTGCCCTCGAAGCGGATATCGCCGCCGCTCGGCTCGACCAGGCGGTTGATGCAGCGCATCAGCGTGGATTTGCCCGCGCCGGAACGGCCGAGCACAACGATGAATTCCCCGGCGCGCGCGTCGAACGACACGTCGTGAAGCGCGGTGTGCGCCCCATAACGCTTGTTGAGGTTGCGGACCTCGAGAATCGGCGCGGCCGGGGCGGTCACGATTCCACCCCGGCCGTGGACGTTTCGCTCACTTACCGGCTGCTTTCTTCTGCTGATCCTGGAAGGCGATCAGTTCGCGCACCGTGTCGTAATCCTTGTCGGTCGCCGGATCCATCGCGTTGACGACGCCGAGCTTGCCGAACTGGACGTTGCTGATGGCCAGCAGGCCCTTGCGCAGCTTGTCCTGCAGGTCCTTGGGCAGGTTGGTACGCACGACGAAGGGCGAGCCGGGGATCGGATCGGACTCGAACACGATCCGCACGTCCTCTTTCTTCAATTGGCCGCGGGATATGGCAAGATCGTAGACCTCGTCGGCGATGCCGGCGGCGTTGACCTTGCCTTCCTTGACCGCGATCAACGAGGCCTGGTGGGTGCCGGAATAATAGAGCGACTTGAAATCCTTTTCCGGGTTGATGCCGTTCTTGTGCAGCGCGAGCCGGGGCACGAAGTTGCCCGAGGTCGAGGCCGGATCGACCAGCGCGAAGGTCTTGCCCTTGAGGTCGGCGAGCGAACGAATCGGCTGATCGGGATGCGCGATGATCAGCGCGCGGTAAGAGGATTTTCCCGTCTGCGCCATCACCCCGCGCGCGACCGGATCAACCCCCACCTTGACCTTATCCTTGGCCAGGATGTAGGCGGCCGGACCCAGGAACGCGACTTCGAGCTTGTCGGATTTCAGCGCCTCGACGACCGCGCTGTAGTCGAGGGCGACGAACGGCTTAACCTTCATGCCGACCGCGGCCTCGAACGCCTTGATGAACGGCTGCGAATCGGCGATCAGCTTGTCCGCGTCCTCGGACGGGATCAGGCCGAAACGGATTTCGTTGGTTTGGGCGAACGCGGCCGGAGCGGCGAGCAGGCCGAACGCGGCGGCGGCCAACAGCGTGCGACGTAACATCTTTGGGGCCTCCCCTGTCTGGTTTGTCGACGACGTTTATACCGGCCATAGTAGCCTCAGGGCGCGCCGGATTTCACCCCTAATTCGCGCAGAGCGTTCCGCACGGCGGCCAGGGCTCCGCGCATTTCGCGTTGGCCAATGGCGCCAATGCACCCCATGCGGAAGGAATCGGCGACCGTGAGCTTGCCCGGATAGATGACATAGCCCTGATCCTTCAGCAGATTGTAGAACCGCTCGAACTTGAAGTTGGGGTCTTTCGGCATGCGGAAGGTGACGATGATCGGCGCCTGCAGCTTATCCGGCAGCAAGGTGACGAAACCCATCTTGCGCATGCCGTTGACCAGGGTCCGGCAGTTGGCGGAATAACGCGCGTTGCGGCCCTTGACCCCGCCCGCCTTGTCGAACTGCTCGATCGCCTTGTCGAGGGCGACGATGACGTGAATCGGCGGGGTGAAGCGCCATTGCTTGTTGGCTTCCATCGCCTGCCACTGGTCGTAGAGATCGAGGCTGAGCGAATGGGCGTTGCCCTTGGCGGCCTTGAGCGTCTCGGTCCGGACGATGACGAAGCCCATCCCCGGCACGCCTTCCAGGTTCTTGTTGGAGGACGCCATCACCGCGTCGCACGGCGTCGCCTTGAGGTCGAGCGGAATGGCGCCGAACGCGCTCATGGAATCGAGCAGCAGCGCGCGCCCGCGCGCCTTCGCGATCCGGGCGACTTCGTCGACGGGGTTGAGCAATCCCGACGTGGTCTCGCAGTGGATCATCAGCACGTGGGTGAGCGACGGATCGGCGGCCAGGCGCCGGTCGACCTCGGCCGGATCGGGCGGCGTGTCCTCGGCCGTCTCGTAGGCCGCATAGGCGCGGCCCATGTAGTCGAGAATCTTGCACATGCGCTTGCCGTAGGCGCCGTTGACCAGCACCAGCGCCTTGCCGTTCCTCGGCACCAGGGTTCCGATCGCGGCCTCGACCGCGAAGGTGCCGCTGCCCTGCATCGGCACGGTGACGTGGGTGTCGCTGGCGTTGACGATGGCGCGCAGCCGGTCGCGCACGCGGGCGTTGATGGCGATGAAGGTGGCGTCGCGCGAGCCCCAATCGCGCAGCATGGCTTCCTTGGTCGCGCGGGTGGTGGTGAGCGGGCCCGGCGTCAGCAGAATGGGATCGCGAAATTTGGTTTTGGCGCGGCGGGTTTTTTTCGTGCGAGTGGGGGACTTGCGCGCGCGAAGCAGCGAGCGGCCGGCGGTGCGGGGCATGGCGGGTTCCCTGATGGGTGGCGGGACCCCGATTATCGAGGATATTTCCGCCTGAATCCAGACATCGCCGGGTTCCGTCGAGCGGAACCCGGCGGTCGGATCGAAAGCCCCGCCGGCTTACTTTTTCGCCGCGAATTCGCGCAGCGGCTTGAGCGAAAACAGGAAATCGTCCTTGTCCAACGGTTTATGGCAGGCGTAACACTCGGCCAGGTTGGCGGTGCCGCGCGGCGTTTTGTCGGCGTTGAAAATGCCGTAGTTCCAGTCGCCGTTCTTGAGCAGGTCCGGGATGTCCTTGCCCCAACCCGCCTGCATTTCCATCACCGTGGTGAAGGAAATCTTATCGGGTTCCAGATGGCCGTCCTTGCCGGTCACCGGTTTGCCGGCGGAATCGAGCTTGGGCGTGAAGACATCGAGCACGAAGATCGCTCCGTTGGGCATGGGCTTGCCGTCCTTCGCCGCCTTGACGGCAACGTCGTTGGCATAGAGATGGCGCACCTGCGGCCGCTCGGGATAGTTGACCGTTTGATAGAGGGTGTACTTCGTGCGGTAATCGTCGGGCAGCTTGACCCGGGTGTTGAGCAGAGTCGGGAACATGGACGAGGTGTCGGTGCCCTTGGACGCCCCCTGCAGGCCGGCATAGAAGGCGGCGACGTTGGCAATGTCCGCCGGCGTGATCTGGGCGGCGATCGCGTTCATGACCGCGTTCTTGCGCGCGCCCGACTTGAACGCGGTCAGTTGCGAGGCGAGGTACGCCTGCTTCTGGCCGGCGAGGTTGGGGATGGCGGCGCTGACGCTGACGCCGTTGGCGCCGTGGCAGGCGGCGCAAACCTGCTCGGCTTTGGCCTTGCCGGCGGCAAGGTCCGGCGTCGGCGCTTGGGCCAGGGCGAGGGCCGGTGCGAAGGCGGCGGCGCCGAAAACGAACGCGAAACGTTTCATGGCGAGATACCCCCTCTTGCGAAAGTTGGTCGTGAACCGCCGCGACTATGCCCAACCCGTATCGGGTCGAAAAGATACAGCCGTCGCGTTCACGCAAGAGTGAAGAAAGCTACCTTCGCCGCCACGCCTGGGTGCGAGCCAACACCCCCCGGGTCAGCGCGAAGTGGAGAATGCGCACCGCGGCCGAGGTGTAGACGATCATCATGCCCATGGCCGCGGCCGAGGCCAGTTCGCCCGCGTCGTCCATGTTGAGCACCGCGACCGAAGCGAGCGCCGTGTGCGGGGCGTAGAGGAACACCACCGCCGACACCGTGGTCATGGCGTTGACGAACAGATACATGCTGATGTCGAGCGCGGCCGGCGCGCACACCGGCACCGTGACCCGCGCGAAGGTCTTGTAGACCGGCACCTTGAGCGAGGCCGACACCGCCTCAAACTCGGCGTCCAACTGCTTCAGCGCGGTCACGGCGGTCAGGTGCGCGACGGTGTAGAAATGGACGACCGTGTTGATCACCAGGATCGCCATGGTGTGATAGAGGCCGCCGAGCGGGTTACTGGGCGCGTTGAAGAAAAAGACATAGGCGAGGCCCAGCACCAATCCCGGCACCGCCATCGGCATCATGGCGAGGAACTGGAGCGCGAGCCGCGCCGTGCGGAAAGCGCGGCATTTTTCGACCAGGTAGGCGCCGACGAACACGACCGTGGTGCCGATCGCGGCGGTCCACGCCGCCATGACCAGCGAATTGCGGTACGACGCCCAGCCGCCGCCGTCGCGCAGGTCGAACTGGTAGTGGTAGTTGGTGAGCGTCAGGTTGTAGGGCCAGAGCTTGATCCAGGACGCGTAGGCCGCGACCGCGAGCACGGTCAGGATCGCGGCCCCGACCAGGGCGCAGAACGCGAAAAACAGGGCGTCGCGGCCGCGCTTCGGTTTGGCTTCGTACGGCACCGCGCGCGCGGTCAGCGCCGCGCTCTGGCGCCGCTCCGCCAGCCGGTCGGCGAAGAAGGCGAGCACCGCCGGGCCGAGCAGGATCATGCTCACCACCGCACCCATCTCGAAATCGTGCCGCCCGACCACCTGTTTGTAGACGTCGGTCGCCAGCACGTTGTACTTGCCGCCGATCACCTTAGGCACGCCGAAATCGGTGATGACCAGGGTGAAGACGACGAAGAACGCGCTGATCAGGCCGTAACGCACGCCGGGAAGCGTGACGGTGAAGAAGATGCGCGTCTTGCTGGCGCCGAGGGATTCAGCCGCCTCGTAGAGCCGGGCGTCGCTGGTCGATAGCGCGATCAGAAGGATCGTCAGCGCGTGCGGGAAGACGTAGAACAATTCGCCCAGCACGATGCCGATCGGCCCGTAGATGGTTTCGCCCATGAGCAGGCCCTTGGCGAGCCCCTGGTTGCCGAACAGGTAAACGAGCGAAATGGCGGGCAGCAGCGACGGCATCAGGATCGGAATCAGCGCGATCCCCTTGAACACGCTCTTGAACGACATGCAGGTGCGGGTCAGGCCGTAGGCGAACAGGAAGGCGAGCGGCAGCGCGATCAGGGTGGTGATGAAGGTGACCACCAGGCTGTTGCCGATCGAATAGAACAGCGCCGGGGTCGAAAAATAAGTCCGGTAATTGGCGAGCCCGACGAATTGGCCGTCGGCGTTCTGGAAGCCCTTGGCGAGGAGGGCGTAGAGCGGCGCGGCGATCCCGATCAGGAGCGCGCCGACGATCAGCGCGGTCGCGGCGAGAAGGATCTTGTCGTCGGCGGACATGCGCGCCCGGATCGGCCCCCGCACGGGGGCGAGGCCCTCCGGGGAGACCGCGATGACGGGCCGGCTCACGGCGACGACCTATGATTTGCCGTTGAAGACGAGAATGCGCTCGGGCGGGACGGCGACGAGGAACTGCGCGCCCTCGCGCACGCCGAGGTCGCGCACGAGGTTGGTGGAAAAGTCGGCGAGCAGTTCGAATCCGCCGTCGCCTTCGCTCCTAAGCGTCGCCCGCCAGAACGAGCCCAGGAATTCGATCGTGGCGACGGAAACCGGAAACGCGTTGGCGTCCGCCGCCGCGATGCCGCGCACCGTCACGTCCTCGGGCCGGACGCAGACGGTCGCGGGTTGGCCCGCGCGGAGCCCTTCGCCGGCGGCGAATTCGACCGCGCCGACGCGCACGCGCCCGCCTGGGGTCACCGTACCCTTGAGGAAGTTCATCGAGCCGACGAAATCGGCGATGAACGGCGTCGCCGGACGGCCGTAGATGTCCTCGGGCGTGCCGACCTGCTCGATCCGGCCCTGGTTCATGACCACGATCCGGTCGGCCATGGTCAGTGCTTCCTCCTGGTCGTGGGTGACCATGATGGTGGTGACGCCGAGCTTTTCCTGCAGCGCCTTGATTTCGCGGCGGAGATGAACGCGCACCTTGGCATCCAGCGCGCTCAGCGGTTCGTCGAGGAGCAGCAGGCCGGGCGACGTGGCGAGCGCGCGGGCAAGCGCGACCCGCTGCTGCTGGCCGCCGGAAATCTGCGAGGGATACTTGTCGGCGTGTTCGGTAAGCCCGACCAGGTCCAGCAATTCGTTCACCCGTCGCGCGGTCTCGGCGCGCGCCGCGCGCCGCGATTCGAGGCCGTAGGCGACGTTCTTGCGGACCGTCAGGTTGGGAAAGAGAGCGTAGGACTGAAAGACGATGCCGAAATCGCGTTCCGCCGGCGGCAACGCCGAAATATCGCGTCCGGCCTGGATGATTTGGCCCCGGGTCTGGATATCGAGCCCGGCGATGGCGCGCAACAGCGTCGTCTTGCCGCACCCCGAGGGCCCGAGGAAACAGACGAAATCGCCCTCGTGGACGTCGAGCGACACGTCGCTGAGCGCGGCGAACTCGCCGAACATCTTGCTCAGGCCGCGGATCGAGAGATAGGGGGCGCGCTCCGTTCGCGCTTCCCGTACATTTTCCTCGAGTGCCGTCATCGAGAAATCCCAACCCCCCACCCCAACCCTCCCCCGCAAGGGGGGAGGGGACTTTTATAGTAACCCCCCTCCCCTTGCGGGAGGGGGTAGGGGGAGGGGTCGCTTTCGCCTGGACGAAAACCGACGAGGAGCGGCGATAACGAAACCGTCACTTCTTCGGATCGGATTTGGAGTCGTAACGCTTCTGCCATTCGTTGAGGATGCGGATGCGGTTATCCGCCGCCCAGCCGAAGTCGTTCTTGGCGAACCTGTTCGGGATATCCTGCAGCTCCTTGGTCGGGTTGGGAACGCCGGGCATGGAAACGGCCTCGTAGCCGGGGGCGTAGAGGTCCATGGCCTGGCGGCTGACCGACCAATCGGCGACCTTGCGGGCGAGGTCGAGCTTCTTGGTATTCTTGACGATGGCGAAGGCTTCGAGTTCCCAGCCGAGTCCCTCGGACGGGAACACGACCTCGAGCGGCGCGCCCTCGGCCTTGGACTTCACGCCGCGGTAAGCGAAGGAGACGCCGAGCGGCACTTCGCCCGAAGCCGCGAGCCGGCACGGCGCCGAGCCCGAATGGGTGTAGCGGGCGATGTTCTCGTGCAGCTTGTCCATGTACGCCCAGCCGTCCTTCTCGCCCCACATCTGCAGCCAACTGGAGACGTCGAGGAAGCCGGTGCCCGACGAATTCGGATTGGGCATGACGACGCTGCCCTTGTAGACCGGCTTGGTCAGGTCCATCCACGACGCCGGTATCGGCAGGTTCTTCTTTTTGGCCTCGACGGTGTTGACGCAGACGGCCGCCGCGTAGACGCGCTGGCCGATCCACTGCGGCGGGTTGTTCTTGGTGTCGTAGTAGCGCTTGTCGAGCTTGTCGAGGCCCTTGGGCGCGTAGCCCTGGAAATAACCCTGGTTGGCGAGCAGCACCAGGCTGGTGGCGGCCAAACCGTAGACCATGTCGGCCTTGGGATTGTCTTTCTCGGCGAGCAGCTTGGAGGTGACGATGCCGGTCGAATCGCGCACCCATTTCACGTCCACGTCGGGCACGGCGTCCTCGATCGCCTTCTTGAACTTGGCGAGCTCGTCGGCCTCGATCGCGGTGTAGATCAAGAGATCGGTCTTGGCGGCGGCGGGTTGGGCCGCGAAGGCGGCCAGGGCCACGCCGGCGGCCAGGCCCCAGGCGATTTTGGCGGCGCGTTGAAAGGTCATTGGTCGGATCCTCCTTGTCGATGATGTTGTTGGCGTGTTGCGGCCGTGCGCGGAAAGCCGGGTTTTTTCAGCACCACATAGTTCCACAATATTCCTCACTTCGCCACTACCCCAGGGGAGTGCCGCGCCCGCCGCCATTCTACCTTGCTATGGTGATGCATAAACGGGGAAAAAGTGATATTTTCTTGATACTTCCGGGAACGCTAGGATTTTAGCCATGCTCGCGGAACGCCGCCGCGCCCTGATTCTCGACGTCATCGCCCGTCACGGCTCGGCCAGCGTCGCCGAACTCGCCCGTCGGCTGAAAGTGTCGCGCGAAACCATACGGCGCGATCTGCTGCGCCTCGAGGCCGACAACAAGCTCGCCAAGACCCACGGCGGGGCGCTGGCGCTCGGCGCGGTCGAGCCGGCGGTCGCCGACCGCATGAAGGTCAACATCGCGGGCAAGCGCGCGATCGCGCGCGCGGCCGCCGAAACGGTCGCCGACGGGGCAAGCGTGATTCTCGATTGCGGCACCACCGCGCTCTGCCTCGCCGAAATGCTGGTCGCGCGGCGGCGGCTCACGATCCTGACCAACGATCTGGAGGTGGCGGGACGGCTCGCCGGGCGCAACGACAACAAGGTGTTTCTCCTCGGCGGCGAGCTGGCCGGCAACCAGAGCGCCACCTTCGGGCGCGACGCGCCCGCCATGCTCGCCGGCCATCTCGCCGACATGGCCTTCGTCAGCCCGGCGGTGGTGTCGGATCACCCGTGGCTGATGGACTACACGCGCGAGGCGGCGGCGCTGCACGAAGCCATGATCGCCCAGGCCCGCGCCGTCGTCCTCTTGGTCGACGGCACCAAGTTCGGCCGCACCGCGCCCGCGCGCGTCGCCGCGTTCGAGCGCGCCCACACCTTGATCACCGATATCGATCCGCCCGCGGCCCGCCTGCGCGCGCTGAAAACGATCGCCGGCAAGGTCGTGGTGGCGAAATAACGAATAGATCGGCGACCTTTACGGCATCTTCGATTGCAACTTTACGATCTTGCCGTCCACGGCGAACACGCCGTCGCCGCGATGATGGAGGATCTTTGGATTTTTCCGTTTCGGATCGATCCACGCCTTGACCGCTTCGAGCACGAACAGATTGTACTTCTTGACGAAGCCCGTATCGACCACCTTGCACTCGATGTTGGCGAAGCATTCGGCGATCAGCGGCGGTTTCACGCGCTTGGCTTGAAGCGGCGTCAGGCCGAACTTCTTGAACTTGTCGATCGTGCGGCCCGAGCAATTGCCGACCGCCACCATCTGGCGCGCGAGGTCGCGCGCGGGGATCGCGATCACGCATTCCTTGGTCGCGCGCAGGGCGGCGAAGCTGTGGTTGGCCTCGCTGACGATACAGGCGATCAGCGGCGGCTCGAATTCCATCGGCGTCAGCCACGACATGGTCATGACGTTGGCGCAGCCCTTGTGCGCGGTCGTCAGCAGGACCACCGGACCCGGTTCGAGCAGTTGGTAGACCTTGGCGAGGGGGAGGGCTTTCATCGGGAGCCTCCACCGATGCGGATAGAGCTACAATTTTCATATATGGTTTGAGACGAAGCTGGGCGCTATACGGTATCTTGACAATATTCCTATTACCGGCTATATTTTCCGATAAAATAATCCCGCGTTCTTGGACAGGTGAATAGGTCTCAGATTTCTGGCGCGCGCCGGATGTCGCGCTTAGGACCGTTTTTCCGCCCGCGCCGCAAAAACGCCTACAAATGTCTACATGAATCGGGCTGTTTCGAAGGATATCAACGCGTTAAGCCCGATTTACCCGCTGTTAGCTTGGCGCAAGCGAGCGGAATGTGGGTGTCAACGTGGCGCGAGCCGCCCAAGTCGAATGACCGTTCCGCTCTCCGGCGCGTCCGCCGCGCATATAAGTTCGACGATCGCCTCGGCCGCCGCTTTCGGCTTGGGCAGCCCCGACGGAGCTTCGCCGGGAAAAGCCTTGGCGCGCAGCGCCGTGCGCGTCGGGCCGGGGTCCACCAGGTGGACGCGCACCTTGGCGTGGGCCACCTCGGCGGCGTAACTGCGCACCATCGCCTCCAACGCGGCCTTGGCGGCGGCATACGGCCCCCAATAGGCCGCGTGCGCGCCCTCGGGCACCCCGCCGGTGAGAAAAATCGCGCAGGCTGAGGCGGACGCGCGCAGCAGCGGATCGAGCGAGCGGATCAGGCGGTAGTTGGCGGTGAGGTCGATTGCGAGGGTGCGCTCGAAATCCTCCGGCTTGACATGGGGGAGCGGACTGAGCGGGCCGAGTTCGGCCGCGGCGGCGACCAGAAGGTCGAGTTTCTTGTGGCGTTGGAACAGGGCTGCGCCCAGCCGGTCGATGCCGGCGAAATCGAGCAAGTCGAGCGGCACCAAGGTTACGGTTTTGCCGAGCGCGCGGATTTCGTCGTCGAGTTCCTCGAGCGCGCCCTGGGTGCGGGCGAGCGCGATCACGTGCGCCCCTTCGCGCGCGCAGGCGAGCGCCGTCGCGCGGCCGATCCCGCGCGAGGCCCCGGTGACGAGGGCGATGCGGCCCTCGAGGCGTTTCATGTCAGGCCCGCTCGGCCAGCAGCGACAGCTGCCTCGGCACGTCGCCTTCGTTCTGGTCGGAAAGGGCGATCGGGTATTCGCCGCTGAAGCAGGCGTCGCAATACTGCGGCGCGTTCGACAGGCGGTGCGGCTCGCCGACCGCGCGGTAAAGTCCGTCGAGGGAAACGAACGCGAGCGAATCGGCGCCGATGAACCGACGCATGCCTTCGACGTCGTGGCGCGCGGCCAGCAGCTTGTCGCGCTCGGGCGTGTCGATGCCGTAGAAACAGGGGTGCGTGGTCGGCGGGCTGGAGATGCGCATGTGCACTTCGCTCGCGCCGGCGTTGCGGACCATTTCGACGATCTTGACCGAAGTGGTGCCGCGCACGATCGAATCGTCGACCAGGACGACGCGCTTGTCCTTGAGGTAGGCGGCGTTGGCGTTGTGCTTGAGCCGGACGCCCAGGTGGCGGATCTGGTCGGTCGGTTCGATGAAGGTGCGGCCGACGTAGTGGTTGCGGACGATGCCGAGTTCGAACGGCACCCGCGACTGCTCGGCGTAGCCGATGGCGGCGGGCACGCCCGAATCCGGAACCGGCACCACCACGTCGGCGGACACGTGGCTTTCGCGCGCCAGCTCGCGGCCGATGCGCTTGCGCGTCTCGTAGACGTTGCGACCCTCGATCGAGCTGTCGGGGCGGGCGAAATAGACGTACTCGAAGATGCAGAAGCGGCGCGGCGCGCGGGCGAAGGGCTTGTAGCTCTTGAGTCCGTCCTTGTCGATCACCACGATCTCGCCGGGCTCGACGTCGCGCTCGTACGTCGCGCCGATGATGTCGAGGGCGCAGGTTTCGGAGGCGAGCACGTAAGCCGGGCCGAGCCGCCCCAGCACCAGCGGGCGCACCCCGTACGGGTCGCGCACGCCGATCAGCTTGGCGCGCGTCAGCGCGACCAGCGAGTAGGCGCCCTCGACCTGGCGGAGCGCGTCGATCATGCGGTCGACCACGCGCGCCTGGTCGCTGATGGCGATCAGGTGGACGATGGTCTCGGTGTCGGTGGTCGACTGGAAGATGCAGCCGCGCTGGACCAGCGCGCGCCGGAGGGTGTAGGCGTTGGTGAGGTTGCCGTTGTGGGCGATGGCCAATCCGCCGAAGGCGAAATCGGCGAACAGCGGCTGGACGTTGCGCAGTACCGTGTCGCCGGTGGTGGCGTAGCGGACGTGGCCGATGGCCATGTCGCCGACCAGGCGGCGAATGACCGATTCCTGGTCGAAATTGTCGCCGACCAGGCCGAGCGCGCGATGACTGTGGAAATGGGCGCCGTCGTAACTGACGACGCCGACCGCCTCCTGGCCGCGATGCTGGAGCGCGTGCAGGCCGAGCGCGGTGTGGGCGGCGGCGTCGGCGAGGCCGTAGATGCCGAACAGGCCGCACTCCTCCTTCGGATGATCGTCGTCGACCCGATCGGCGAAGGGGTGGTGTCGGATCATGGAATTCCGGCGCCTACTACGTTTGGCGAAGCGTTCTTGTACTCCTCCGGGGGCGCTCTGTCACTCGCCTATGACCGTAGAGTTATTGGCGTTTTCCGGTGCTGTCGATCAGGCGCTGCATGTCCTGGCGCTCCTTCTCGGTATAGCCCTCCGGCGGGTCGCGGTCCGGGGCCTTGGGGCGGGGTTGCAGCAGATCGCGAATCGTGGGCTCGGGCGCCGCACCGTCGCCGGTTTTCGGCCGGCGCAGGCCGAGACGGTCGGCGGTCGAAGGCGGCAGCGCGCCGATCAGCAGGTTGGCGCCCGCGCCCATCCAGGGCGTCGTGCGCGCCTTGGCGACCCATTCGGGCCGTTCCTTGGGCGGGACCGCCAGCATGTAGACGACGAAGGCGAGCACCGCGATCAGGGCGCCGCGCGCGAGCCCGAACAAAAAGCCGAGTGCGCGGTCGAGGGCGCCCAACGCGCTGTCCTTGACCCGGCGCGAAATCATGCGCGCAAGCAGGGAGAGGACGACCAGCGCGACCAGGAACAGCGCCGCGCCGGCGGCGATGTCCGCGAACAGGGCGTTGTCGATGAACTGGCGAAAGTACGGCTTGGCGTGGGGAAAGCCGTAGATCGCCGCCGCCGCCGCGCCGATCCAGCCGGTGATCGAGAGAACTTCGTGGACGAAGCCGCGGAAGTAGGCGAACCCGGCCGATACCAGCAGCAAGGCCGCGACCGCGAGATCGAGTCCGTTGACGCCGGCCAAACTAGGCATGGCCGGATCTCCGGGGGGTGGAATGAGTGCGCGCGAGCAGGGCGGCGAGTTCGGTCACGTGGCCGAGTTCGCGCACGTCGATTCCGGAAACCCGCGCGGGCTTGCCGCCGGTACGATGCGGCGCGGGCGCGAGTGCCCGCTTGAAGCCGAGCTTGGCCGCCTCCTTGAGGCGCGCTTCGGCGTGGGCCACCGGGCGGATTTCGCCCGAAAGCCCGATTTCGCCGAACACCACCGCGTCGGCCGGCGCGGGCACGCCGGCGAGCGAGGAAATCAGCGCGCACGCGGCGGCGAGGTCGGCGGCCGGTTCGTTGATGCGCAAGCCGCCGGCGACATTGAGATAGACGTCCTGGTTGGCGAACGACAGCCCCGCGCGCGCCTCGAGCACCGCCAGCACCATGGCGAGGCGGCCCGAATCCCATCCCACCACCGCGCGCCGAGGCGTGCCCGGCTGCGCGGGCGCGATCAGCGACTGGATTTCCACCAGCACCGGGCGGGTGCCTTCCATGCCGGCGAACACCGAGGCGCCCGGCTGGGCGTCCGGCCCGCGTTCGGACAGGAACAGCGCCGACGGGTTCGGCACCTCGGCCAGGCCTTCCTCGCCCATGGCGAAGACGCCGATCTCGTCGGCCGGGCCGAAGCGGTTTTTGACCGCGCGCAGGATGCGGAAGCGGTGCGTCCGCTCGCCCTCGAAATAGAGCACCGTGTCGACCATGTGCTCCAGCACGCGCGGGCCGGCGATGAGGCCTTCCTTGGTGACGTGACCGATGAGCACCAGCGCGAAGCCGCGCCGCTTGGCGAGCCGGATCAACTCGTGCGCCGCCGCGCGCACCTGGGCGACCGTGCCGGGGGCGGATTCGAGCGTTTCGACGAACAGGGTCTGGATCGAATCGACGACCACGAATTCGGGCGCGTCGCCGGAAGCGAGCGAGGCGGCGATGTCGCCGACCTGGGTCGCGACCGCGAGCTTGACCGGGGAATCGGCGATGCCGAGACGTTCGGCGCGCAGCCGCACCTGGTCGATTGCCTCTTCGCCGGAAATGTAGACGGCGCCGTGGCCGTTGGCGGCGACGCGGGCGGCGGCCTGGAGCAGCAGGGTGGATTTGCCGATGCCGGGATCGCCGCCGACCAGCACGGCGGAACCGGCCACCAGTCCGCCGCCGAGCACCCGGTCGAGTTCGGCGATGCCGGTCGCGAGCCGGGGCGCGGGCGCGCGCTCGCCGCGCAGACCGACGAACGGCACGGCGCGGCCCTTGCTCGCGCCGCCGAGCGCCTTGGGCTTGGCCTCGATGGCTTCCTCGGCGAGCGTGTTCCAGGCGCCGCACGCCTCGCAGCGGCCGGTCCACTTCGGCGCTTCGGCGCCGCAAGCCTGGCAGACGAATTTCGATGTGGCGCGCGCCATGACCCGCGCTCGTCAGGCCCTGACGGCCATCTTGATCGGGCCCTCGGCGCGGCCGTGCACGAATTGATCCACGTACGGATTGCCGGATGTGTCGACCGCGACGGGGGGGCCGTTCCAGATGATGCGGCCCTGGTGCAGCATGGCGATGCGGTGCGCGATCTTGCGCGCGCTGGCCATGTCGTGGGTGATGGAAAGGGCAGTGGCGCCGACCTCGCGCGTGGTCTTGACGATCAGGTCGTTGATGACGTCGGCCATGATCGGATCGAGGCCGGTGGTCGGCTCGTCGAAGAAAATGATTTCGGGATCGGAGGCGATGGCGCGGGCGAGCGCGACGCGCTTCTGCATGCCGCCCGAAAGCTCGGCGGGCGAAAGCTGGCCGACCTCGGCGCCGAGCCCGACCTGGGCGAGCTTGGCGACGGCAATCTCGCGCGCGCGCGCGCGGTTGACCTTCTTCTGGGCGAGCAGGCCGAAGGCGACGTTTTCCCACACCGGCAGGCTGTCGAACAGGGCCGCGCCCTGGAACAGCATGCCAAACTTGCGGTTGATGCGCTCGCGCCCGTCGGCGTCGATACCGACCACTTCCTCGCCGTCGACCTCGATGCTGCCGGAATCGGGCTGCAGGATGCCGAGCACGCTCTTGATCAGCACCGACTTGCCGGTGCCCGAGCCGCCGATCACGACGAGCGATTCGCCGACGCCGACGTCGAGATCGATGCCGTCGAGCACCACCTTGCGCCCGAACGCCTTCTTCAGGCCGCGAATGCGGATCTTCGGTCGGGCGGGGGTGGCGGCGCGGTCGCTCATTTTCCGGCGAAGAACATTTCGGTCAGGATGTAGTCGAAGCAGAGGATCAGGATCGAGGCGGCGACCACGGCGTTGGTGGTGGCGGCGCCGACTCCCTGCGCGCCGCCCTTCGACGTGTAGCCGTGATAGCAACCCATCAGGGTGACGATGAAGCCGAACACGCCGGCCTTGACCAGCCCCGAGATCACGTCCTCGGCCTCCATGAAATCCCAAGTGCTTTGCAGGTAATTGGCGGGGTTGAAGCCGAGCTTGTAGGTGGCGACCAGGAATCCGCCGAGCACGCCGATGATGTCGGCGATCAGCACCAGAATCGGCAGCATGGCGACGCCGGCGATCAGGCGCGGCGCGACCAGGTACTTCATCGGGTTGGTGGAGAGCGTGGTCAGCGCGTCGATCTGCTCGGTCACGCGCATGGTGCCGATCTCGGCGGCCATGGCGGCGCCAACCCGGCCCGCGACCATCAATCCGGCGAGCACCGGCCCCAGTTCGCGGGTGACGGCGACGACGACGACGTTGGCGATCGCCGCCTCGGCCGAGAAGCGGGCGAAGCCGGTGTAACTCTGCAGCGCCAGCACCATGCCGGTGAAAATCGCGGTCAGGCCGACCACCGGCAGCGAAAAGTAACCGATCTCCACCATCTGGCGGACGATCATGCGGCCATAGAAGGGCGGGCGAAAGCAATGGACGACGCCCGCGAGCGCGAACAGCGTGAGGCGCCCGGCGGTGGCGAGAAAGTCGAGAAAGACATGACCGATCGGCTGGAGGAAATTCACGGCGCGTCGCCTTCCAGCCAAACGCGATGGGCGCGGTGCCCCAGCCGGGTCAGCAGTTCGTAGCCGATGGTGCCGGCCGCGGCCGCCACGTCGTCGAGCGGGTTATGGGGGCCGATCAGGTCGACGAGGGTCCCCGGCCGGGCGAGTTCTTCGGGCAGACCGGATACGTCGATGGTCGTCAAGTCCATGGAGACCCGTCCCACCACGGCGGCCCGGTGTTCGCCGATATAGCAGATTCCGGCGTTGCTCAACGCGCGCGGATAACCGTCGGCGTAGCCGGCGGCGATGGTGGCGATCCGACTCGGCCGGGCGAAGCGGTGCGTCGCACCATAACCAACGGTCTCGGCAGCGTCAACGTCGCGCACTTGCAGGACTTTGGCCTGCACGCGCACCACCTGCGCCATCGGATTGGGCTCGCCCGGCACCGGCGCGATGCCGTAAAGCGCGGCGCCGGGGCGCGCCATGTCGAAGTGATATTCAGGGGCAAGAAAAATGCCGGACGAATTGGCGAGCGACACCGACGGGGCGATGCCGGTGGTGGCGAGCCGGGACTTGGCGGCGATGAACTGGGCGAGCTGCTTGGCGTTGAGCGGATGATGGGGCTCGTCGGCGCAGGCGAGGTGGCTGAGAAAAAGCCGCACGTCGATCCCGGCCAGGCGATCGGGCTCGCTGGCGAGCGTCGCGACTTCGGCCGGCGTCAGCCCCAGCCGGCGCATGCCGGTGTCGGCGTGCAGCGCGGCGGGAAGCTTGCGTCCCCGGCCGCGGGCGAACGCCGACCAGAGGGCGACGTCGCCGAGCGTATTGAGTACAGGGATTACGCCCGCGTCGGCGATCGCGGCTTCGTTGCCGGCAAGCGGCGGCGCCAGAACGTAGACCGCACATCCCGCCAACGCGGGCGCGAGACCGAGTCCCTCGTCGAGGGTCACGACGAAGAACGTCCGGCAGCCGGCCTTGGCCAGCGCGGGCGCGACCCGCGAGGCCCCCAGGCCGTAGGCATCGGCCTTGACCACCGCGGCGCATTCGGCGCCCGGCGCGAGGCGCGACCGCAACGTTCGCCAGTTGCCGGCGACGGCGCCGAGGTCGATGGTGACGATGGCGCCCGCGGTTGCCGGCGTGGTCGCGTGCGTCGTCATGGGCCGCTGTCCCCTTGCTCCGGCCCGGATCAGGCTTCGGGCGAATGCTCGCGGTCGAGGTCGCCGAACCGGGTGAAGCGGCCCTGGAACATCAATTCCACCGTGCCGACGGGGCCGTGGCGCTGCTTGGCGACGATAATCTCGGCAAGGTTGCGGACTCGTTCCATGCGCTCTTCCCACTTGATGTGGCGTTCGGCGAACTTGGAGGAATCCTCGTCGTCGCGCTGGGTCGGCTTGCGCAGGTTGACGTAATATTCTTCGCGGAAGATGAACATGACCAGGTCCGCGTCCTGCTCGATCGAGCCGGATTCGCGCAAATCGGCGAGTTGCGGCTTCTTGTCGTCGCGGGCTTCGACCTGGCGCGAGAGCTGCGACAGCGCCAGCACCGGCACGTTCAATTCCTTGGCCAGGACCTTGAGGCCGCGCGTGATCTCGGACACTTCCTGCACGCGATTGTCGGGGCGCGCCGCTGCGCCGCCGGAGATCAATTGCAAGTAGTCGACCACGATCAGGCCGAGATTGTGCTGGCGCTTCAGCCGCCGCGCGCGGGTGCGCAGCGCGCTTACCGTCAAGCCGGGCGTGTCGTCGATAAAAATGGGCATCCGGTTGATTTCCGGCGCGATGGCGGCGAGCCGGTCGAATTCCTCGTTCGACAACTGGCCCTTGCGCATGGCGTCGGACGAAATATTGGTGGCTTCCGACAGGATACGCGCGGCCAATTGCTCGGACGACATTTCGAGGGAGAAGAAGCCGACCACCGCGCCCTCGGCGCCTTTGGACCGGATAAAGGCGCTCGCCGTATTGAAGGCGATGTTGGTGGCGAGGGCGGTTTTGCCCATGGCCGGGCGTCCGGCGAGAATGACGAGATCGGACGGATGCAGGCCGCCCAGCAACTGGTCGAGGTCGCGAAAGCCCGTGGTGACGCCGGCGAGCTTGCCTTCGCGCTTGTGGGCGCGCTCGGCCATTTCGAGCGCCTTTTCGAGCGAGCGCGAGAACGCCTCGAAGCCGCGCTCGTACTCGCCGGTGGTGGCGAGGTCGTAGAGGCGCTGCTCGGCCTGTTCGATCTGGGTGCTGGCGGTGCGGTCGACCTCGGCGGCGAAGGCGTCGTTGACCATGTCCTCGCCGATGCCGATCAACTCGCGCCGCAGGTGCAAATCGTGGATCAGGCGGCCGTATTCGCCGGCGTTGATGACGGTGGTGGCGCTTTCGGCCAGCTCCATCAGGTAGGCAGGCCCGCCGATCTCGGCCAGCGCCTGCTCCTGCTCGAAATAGCGCCGGAGCGTGACCGGATCGGCGATCTGGCCGCGCTCGATCAACAGGCCGATGGCGGCGTAAATGCGCCCGTGCTGCGGAATCGCGAAATGCTCGGGCCGGAGGAATTCGGACACGCGCTCGAAGGCGCGGTTGTTGACGAAAACCGCGCCAAGCAGGGCCTTTTCGGCCGGAATGTTGTGGGGCGGCTGGCGGCGCGCGATCTCGGATGAATCGTCGCGGAGCGCCGGCAGCGCGGCGGAAAGGGCGATCGGCATGGCGGCGAATAAACACCTCGGCGCGTCGCAATCTCAACGCGCGCAGGTCTGTTAGAAATGTGTATAACGGGGACAGGCGGTGAAAAACAGGACTTGACTTCTGTCGTGCGAAAAGCCGCGCCGGCCTTAGCTCTCAAGCCGCCCGCGGATCGCTTTGCCGGGGCATCAGCCGGAGCTTCGGGCCCGAATCGGGACCGTAGAGGTAGTCGCGCACCAACGGCACCGCGTCCCGGCGCTTCGCCATTTGCACCTGGAACACGACGGAATCGAGGTGCCGGAAGGAAACCTCGCTGATGGCGAGGTAAAATTCCCACATCCGACAGAACCTTTCGTCGTAGATCGCCGCCGCGCGCGCGCGGTTGGCCAGGAAGCGCCGCCGCCAATGGCGCAGCGTTTCGGCATAATGCAACCGAAGGATCTCGACGTCGGTGGTCTCGATGCCCGTGTGTTCGACCGCGCGGGCGATCTCCGACAGCGCCGGGATGTAGCCCCCGGGAAAGATGTATTTGCGGATCCAGGGGTCGGTGCGGCCCGGCCGCTGGGTGCGCCCGATGGTGTGAAGCAGAGCGATCCCGTCCGGGGTCAACCGATCGCGGATTTGGGCGAAAAATTGCCGATAGTGATTGACGCCGACATGTTCGAACATGCCGACCGAAACGATCCGATCGTAAATGCCGGTTTCATCGCGGTAGTCGCGCAACGCAAAACGGACCCGGTTGGCGAGGCCTTCGCGCCGGGCGCGCGCCTCGGCATAGGCGAGCTGTTCGGACGACAACGTAAGGCCGGTCACCTCGACGCCGTGCTCGCGGGCGAGATGAAGCGCGAGTCCTCCCCAACCCGAGCCGATATCGAGAACTTTCTGACCCGGCTTGAGCAGAAGCTTGGCGGCGATGTGGCGTTTCTTGTCGATCTGGGCCGTTTCCAGGTCTTCTCCGCCGGTTCGGAAATATGCGCAACTGTATTGCCGGTCGGAATCGAGGAAGAGTTCGTACAGCTCGCCCGACAAATCGTAGTGGTGAGCGACATTGGCGCGGGCTTTTGTGATCGGATTGAACTGATCGAAACGGCGGAACAGGCGCTCGATGGCAATCCGCGCGCGGTTGAAGGGGTGCAATCCCACCCGGCCGACGTTGAGGCACAACAAATCGAGCAGGTTGTAAAGACTACCGCCGTTTTCGATGGTGAGCGTGCCGTCGGTGTAAGCTTCGCCGAGGGCGAGACTCGGGTTGAAAAACAGCCGACGCGGCAACGCGGGGTCGTGCAGGCGAATGGCGACCGCCGGTCCGGGCGCGCCGGAAAATACATGACGGCCTCCACCCGCGTCGGTCACTGTCAACGTGCCGACGCGGATCAGGTGGGTGAGCAGCCTCGACAGCAAGAACATGGCGAATCCCTCGGGCCACGGCCGCGCTTAGTCGTTCGAGCAAGTCCTACGTTGTTTTTTTGGCACGCGATCTATTCCCGGGCCATTTTCCGAGATAGGCGGCCCACCAATATTAGGCGAAATACGAATAAGGAAGAACCCGGGAAAAGGTTCAAATAAACCCGGGCATTAAAGACCGAGAAGGAGAGTCAGGTTTGGCGCGGGACCGGCGGAAATCCGGCGGGCGGGTCGGCAACCGGGGTTATTCGGCCTTTTTCGATTTCTTGGATTTCGCCTTCGGCTTGGCTTCGGCTTCGGCCCCGGCCTCGGCTTCCGCGGGTGCGGCGACTTCGGCCTCCGCCGCGCCTTCGGCGCCGGGTTGTTCGCCCTTGGGACCGGCGCCTTCCTCGAACAGGGCCTCGGCGCGCTGGCGCGCTTCCTCGCGCGCGAGTTTCTCATCTTCGGCCTGAGCGCCGTAGACCACCGCGGTGCCGGTGCGGGCCTGGATTTGCGCTTCTTCGGCCGAGCGGGCGACGTTGACCGTGATCGTCACCGCCACTTCGGGGTGAAGATGGACGGGAACCTGGACGAGGCCGAGGGCCTTGATCGGCACGTTCAACTCGACTTGCTGGCGTTCGACGGTGAAGCCCGCGTCCTTGACCGCCGCGGCGATGTCGCGGGCGTTCACGGAACCGTAGAGTTGCCCGGCTTCGCCCGCTTGGCGGATAAGGACAACGGCGAGACCTTTCATCTTTTCGGCGACGCGATCGGCGTCGGACTTGCGCGCGAGGTTTTGCGCTTCGAGCTGGGCCCGGCGCGTTTCGAACAGTTTTTTGTTTTCATCGGTCGCGCGCAGCGCCTTCTTGCGCGGCAACAGGTAATTGCGCGCATATCCGGCCTTGACCTTCACCACCTCGCCCATTTGGCCGAGCTTGGCGATGCGTTCCAGCAGAATGACTTCCATCGTACGTTCTCCTTCATGCCCTCGTTCAGGCTTGCGGCTCGTTCGATCCGGGCCGAGGCCCGCCGGGCAGCCTGTTGCGTATTCCGATCCAGTGTTCCAGCACGCCCACCGCCGCCACGACCAACAGGGCCCAGGCGGAGATGAACAAAACAACGTAAAAACCGACAAGCAGCGCCCGGGGTTGCGGGGTCCGGTTTGCCAGCCCGTGCACGACCGCAAGCCCGAGAAGGAAGTGCGGGAACGCCAGCGCGAGCGCGAGGTTGCGCCCCGTATACCCCACATCCCCCGGCCCGATCAACGCCAACAAGGCCGCCCCGACCAGCAGCCAGGAAAGCCAGTCGGGCAGCGTTATTTCGGACCAGACCGGTTTCGGCCTGAGCGCCCGCCCGGTCCGGATCAGGACGGCTTCGGCCATAACGGCGTTAACCGCCCCCATCGCCACCCAGGACACTCCGATCCAGCCCGGAAACAGCCCGATCATGGTGGCCACAAGAGGTGAACGCTCGGCCCCGCCGAGGGTGGGCAACAGGGCGGCCATGCCTTTTTCGATGTGCGCGGCGACGGCCGCCTGGAACCCTTCGCCAGAGGAGAGCGCCAGCGCGGCGGCGGCGATCAGGGCCGCCGCCAGGGCGGCAAGCCACGCCACCACGTGTCCATGCGGGTACCATTCGGCCGGGGTGATGGTCGATCCGTTTCCGGTTTCGTCGCCGACCACGATATCCACTTTGGGTTGACGGCTGAGCCCGAGCCACACCACCAGCGCGCCGGGTAGGGCATGGCCGACGACATAGAGCAGCATGGCCAAAGGCCCTGCGAGCAGGCCGGCGACCAGCGCGCCGACGCCGCACGCGGCCAAAGCGGGACGAACGCCGAGAGCGAGTCCGGTCAACATCAACGGCAGCGGACCAAGATAGATCAGCAGGAGAGTCGCGCCGGGAGCGCGGGCGAGAAACGCGAGGCCGGCGAGCGCGCTGGCCACGCCGGCGGCCACGGCGAACAGCAGGTCCCTGGTCATGGCACGCCCATCCCCGACGGCCCATCCCCGAAGTGAAGTAACGAGCCGCCGTCCGCGCCTCAGCGCACCGCGTAGGGAATCAGCGCGAGGAAACGGGCGCGCTTGATGGCGTTGGCGAGTTCCCGCTGCTTCTTGGCGGACACGGCCGAAATACGGCTCGGCACGATCTTGCCGCGCTCGGATACGTAGCGCGACAGCAGACGCACGTCCTTGTAGTCGATCTTCGGCGCTTTGTCGCCGCTGAACGGGCAGCTCTTGCGCCGGCGGAAAAACGCGCCGCCGCGGCCGCCGGGTTTACGCGCGCCGTTCATGAACCGCCTCCTTCGCCGTCATCGGAACCGAGATCGCGGGGCGCGCCTTCCTCGCCGCGGGAGCGGCGCGGCCGGTCGCGATCGCCCCCGAAGCGATCGCCACCGAAGCGGTCGCCACCGAAGCGGTCGCCGCGCCCGGGGCGCTCGTCGCGTTGGTCGCGCGCGCGCATCATGGCGGACGGGCCTTCTTCCAGCTCCTCGACGCGGACGGTCAGATGGCGGATGACGTCCTCGTTGATGCGCATTTGACGTTCCATCTCGTGCACGGCCGCGGCCGGCGCGTCGATGTTGAGCAGCAGGTAATGGCCCTTGCGGTTTTTCTTGATGCGGAAGGCGAGGTTGCGCAGGCCCCAGTATTCGCGCTTGGTCACTTTGCCGCCGAGGTCGGCGACGACCTTGGCGAACGCCTCGCCGAGCGCCTCGGCCTGCGGCTGCGAGATGTCCTGGCGGGCGATGAAAACGTTTTCGTAGTACGTCAAAGTCGGTGGCTCCCTTCGGGTTGTCTCAGCCCGCGCCGGGACGAGCATGTCCGGGCCGGGCATAGCCGGACGCGATAGCGGCCGGCAAGGAGGTTAAGAGGGCGCGCACTATACACGAAGACCCTCTTGAGGCAAGGGCGCCCGGCCGATATCACTCCGGTCCTTGCCACCCCCGCGAACGCTCGCCAAAGTGGCCGGAAAACAAGGAGAAACTTCGCCCATGACCCGCGCGCTCGTGTTCCCCGGACAAGGCTCCCAGGCGGTCGGCATGGGGCGCGAATTGGCCGAGGCCTTCGCCCCCGCCCGCCAAGTGTTCGAGGAGGTCGACGAGGCCCTCAAGCAGAACCTGAGTCGCCTCATGTTCGAGGGCCCCGAGGCGGATTTGACCCTGACCGAAAACGCCCAGCCCGCGCTGATGGCGGTCAGCCTCGCGATCGTGCGTACCCTCGAGCGCGAAGGGGGTCTCGATCTCGCGCGCCACGTGTCGTTCGTCGCCGGTCACAGCCTCGGCGAATATTCGGCGCTCGCCGCCGTTGGCGCTTTTTCGCTCGCCGATACCGCCCGGCTGCTCAGGACGCGCGGCCGCGCCATGCAGGAAGCGGTACCGGTCGGCGTCGGTGCCATGGCGGCGCTGCTTGGGCTCGATCTCGACGGCGCGCGCGCGGCCGCCGCCGAGGCCGCGCAGGGCGAGGTGTGCGACGCCGCCAACGACAACGCCCCCGGTCAGGTGGTGGTGAGCGGCCACAAGAGCGCGGTCGAACGCGCGGTCGCGATCGCCAAGACCAAGGGCGCCAAGCGCGCCATGCTGTTGCCGGTGAGCGCGCCCTTCCATTGCGCCCTAATGGCGCCGGCGGCCGAGGTCATGGTCAAGGCGCTGGCGGACGTGCAGATGCACGCGCCCAAGGTTCCGGTGGTCGCCAACGTCACCGCCGGGCCGGTCAGCGAGATCGGCGATATTCGTCGTCGCCTCGCCGAGCAGGTCACCGGCATGGTTCGTTGGCGCGAAAGCGTCGAATTTCTGAAGGGCAGCGGGGTGACCCAGGCGGCCGAATTGGGCGCGGGCAAGGTTCTCGCCGGTCTCGGCAAGCGGACCGCGCCCGAGATCGCGTTTACCAGCGTCGGCGTTCCGGCCGATGTCGAGGGCTTTCTCAAAGCGCTGTAGACGGCTACCGTGGATGGGACAGGGAACGATGTTTGATCTTCAGGGCAAGCGCGCGTTGGTGACGGGAGCGTCGGGCGGCATCGGCGGATCGATCGCGCGCGCGTTGCAGGCTCAAGGCGCCGTAGTCGGATTGTCGGGCACCCGCGTCGACGCGCTCAACGCGCTCGCCGCCGAGTTGAAGGAACGCGCGCACGTCCTGCCCGCCGATTTATCCGATCCGGCGGCGGCGGACGGATTGATCAAGGCGGCGGACGCGGCTCTCGGCGGCGTCGATATCCTGGTCAACAACGCGGGCCTCACCCGCGACGGACTCGCGGTGCGGATGAAGGACGAGGACTGGCAGAAAGTCCTCGACGTCAATCTTACCTCCGCGTTCCGTCTCAGCCGCGCGGTGCTGCGCGGCATGATGAAAAACCGTTGGGGGCGGATCGTTTCCATTTCGTCCGTGGTCGGCGCGACCGGCAACGCGGGCCAGGCCAACTATGCCGCTTCCAAGGCCGGCCTGTTCGGCATGTCGAAGGCGCTTGCCCAGGAAGTCGCCTCGCGCAACATCACCGTCAATTGCGTCGCGCCCGGATTCATCGTCACCGCCATGACCGATTCGCTTTCCGAGGAACAGAAGCAAAAGCTCGCCCAGAACATTCCCGCCGCGCGGCTGGGCACCCCCGCCGACGTCGCCGCCGCCGTGGTGTATCTGGCGAGCGAGGAAGCGGCCTACGTCACCGGCCAGACGCTGCACGTCAACGGCGGCTTGGCCATGATCTAAGGCCCGCCGGGCGGCTTTGGGGCCTTCGGGCGCCTAGCCAAGGGGGGTAGATTGTGTTAGGAAACCGCTACCGCGGTGGTTTTTTCGAACCGACGGACATCAACGAATTCGAGGTCTAGAATCATGAGCGACGTTGCCGAGCGCGTGAAGAAAATCGTTGTCGAGCACCTGGGGGTCGATGCCTCGAAGGTCGTGGAAGGGGCGCACTTCATCGAGGATTTGGGGGCCGACAGCCTCGATACCGTCGAATTGGTCATGGCGTTCGAGGAGGAATTCGGCATCGAAATCCCCGACGACGCAGCCGAGAAAATCCAGACGATCAAAGACGCGATCGGTTTCATTCAGTCTCAGTCGAAGAAGTGAGCGGATCGGAGCGCCGCCGCTTCGGTCGTCGTCGCGGGCACAGCGATGGGTCAGGTAGATAATTCCCTGAGACGCGTGGTCGTCACCGGGATCGGGATTGTGTCCCCGCTCGGCGTCGGCATTAAGACGAACTGGGATGGCTTGATGGCGGGCCGTTCCGGTATCGGTTCGATTCAATCCTTCGACACCTCCGACCTGCCGGCCAAGATCGCGGGCCAGGTGCCGCGTGGCGAAACGTCCTCGGGCCTCTTCAATCCCGACGACTGGATTCCGCCCAAGGACCAGCGGCGGATGGACGACTTCATCATCTACGGACTTGCCGCCGCGAACCAGGCGATCGAGGATTCGGGCTGGAAACCGGAGAGCGAGGAAGGCCGCTGCCGCACCGGCGTGCTGATCGGCTCGGGCATCGGCGGTCTGCCGGAAATCGCCCGCACCGCGTCCATCGTCGAAAAGGGCCAGTCGCGCAAAGTGAGCCCGTTCTTCATCCCGGCGAGTCTGATCAATCTCGTTTCCGGCCACGTGTCGATCCGCCACGGGTTCAAGGGCCCGAATCACGCGGTGGTGACCGCGTGCTCGACCGGTGCGCACGCCATCGGCGACGCCGCGCGGTTGATCATGTGGGACGATGCCGACGTGATGATCGCGGGTGGGGCCGAAGCCGCCGTCTGCCGCATCGGCATGGCCGGCTTCTGCGCCGCGCGCGCGCTGGCGACCAAATTCAACGACACGCCGGAAAAGGCGTCGCGGCCCTGGGACAAGGATCGCGATGGCTTCGTCATGGGCGACGGCGCCGGTGTCGTGGTGCTGGAAGAATACGAACACGCCAGGAAGCGTGGCGCCAAGATTTACGCCGAGGTGGTCGGCTACGGCCTGTCCGGCGACGCCCACCACATCACGGCGCCGGCCGCCGACGGCGACGGGGCGCAGCGGTGCATGAAAATGGCGCTCAAGCGCGCGAAGATGAACCCGGACGAAATCGACTACGTCAACGCCCATGGCACCTCGACCCCGCTCGGCGACGAGATCGAACTGAACGCGGTCAAGAAGGTGTTCGGCGACGCGGCGTATAAGATTTCCATGTCGTCGACCAAGTCCTCGATCGGACATCTGCTCGGCGCGGCGGGGGCGGTCGAGGCGATCTATTCGATTCTCGCCATCAATCACGGGGTGGCGCCGCCGACGCTCAATCTCGACAATCCCTCGGACGGCTGCGACATCGACCTGGTTCCCCACCAGCCCAAGGAACGCCCGATCCGCGCCGCGCTCTCCAATTCCTTCGGCTTCGGCGGCACCAACGCCTCGCTCGTGTTCAAGGCCGTCAACTGACGGGACCCGGCGGTGGCGCTTCGGCCCGCCCGTACGTTCCTAATCGTTCTGCTTCTTCTCGCGCTCGGGCTTGCGTTCGGCGGGGCCGTCGCCTGGTCCAGGCTCGACGGGCCGGGGCCGCTCGCCCGGCCGCACGCGGTCGTCATCCCCAAGGGCGCGGGCGGCGAAGGCATCGCGCGGCGCCTGCATGAGTCGGGCGTGATTGCCGATCCTTGGCTGTTCCGTCTCGCAGCGCGAATCCTGGGGCGCTCGAAACCCCTGCGCGCCGGCGAATACGAATTCCCCGCGCGCGCGAGCGCGTTCGAGGCCATCCGTCTGCTGCAAAGCGGGCGCACGGTGGTGCGGCGCCTGACCGTGCCGGAAGGGCTCACGGTCCGGCAGGTGATGGGATTGCTGATCGACGCCGAGGGGCTCGAAGGACCAGTCACGCGCCTCGCGGGCGAGGGCTGGCTGTTGCCCGAGACTTATCATTACTCCTGGGGCGACACGCGCCAGGGATTGGTGGAGCGGATGGAAGCGGCCATGCGCGATGCGCTTGCGCGCGCCTGGGGCGCGCGCGCGGGCGAATCCCCGCGCGCAACAGACAATGCGCCCCTATCGGGGCGCTCGGCGCCGCCCATTCTCAAAACGCCGGAGGAAGCGTTGACGCTCGCCTCCATCGTCGAGAAGGAAACCGGCGTCGCCGCGGAACGGCCGCGCATCGCGGCGGTGTTCCTGAACCGCCTCAAGGCCAACATGAAGCTGCAATCGGACCCGACCGTGATTTACGGCATCAGCCGGGGCGAGGGGAACTTCAACCGCGCGCTCGCTCGCGCCGATCTGGAGGCGGACACGCCCTACAACACCTACACCCGCGCCGGCCTGCCGCCGGGGCCGATCGCCAATCCGGGACGGTCGTCGATCGAGGCCGTGCTCAATCCGGTTGCGTCGGACGAACTCTATTTCGTCGCCGACGGCACGGGCGGCCACGCTTTCGCTAAGACCCTCGACGAGCACAACCGCAACGTCGCGCGCTGGCGCCGGATTCGGGACGGGCGGGACGGGAACGCGGTGCCGCCGAAATAACGGCACTCAATCCTTCTTCGGCATCCGCGTCAGCAGCGGATCGGTCCAGGCGGGCGGGAGAGCCGCGAACAGCCAGGTCAGGAACGCGGTCGGGCGGGGAAAGCTGATGCGCGGTTTATTGCGCCGCAAGCCGGCGACGATGATGTCGGCGGCGCGTTCCGCATCCATTAGGAATGGCATCGGGAAACGATTGTTCGCCGTCATCCGCGTCGTCACGAAGCCCGGGCAGACCACGTTGACCGAAATACCTTCCGGTTTCAGCCACCCGCGCAAACCTTCGCCCCAGGTCTTGGCCGCCGCCTTGCTCGCCGAATAGGCCGGCGCGCCGGGCAGACCGCGATAGCCCGCGAGCGAGGCGATGATCGCGATCTGGCCCGCGCGCCGCGCCCGCATCGCCCGGATCGCCGGCCACACGGTGTTGACCACGCCGTCGAGGTTGATCGCGAAGATGGCGCGCGTCTGATCCTCGTTCTCGCCGCTGCCGCCGGTACCGCCAGAAATGCCGGCGTTGGCGACGACGAGATCGAGCGATCTCGCGGCATCAGCGCGCGCGATCCAGGCATCCATGGCCGCCCGGTCGGCAACATCGATCGTTTCGGCTACGACCTCCGCGCCCTTGGCGACGCACGCGGCGTGGGTTTCCGCGAGTCTTGCCGAATCGCGGCCGGAAAGAAAAAGCCGCGCGCCGGAGCAGGCGTAGCGGAGCGCCAACGCCCGGCCGAGCCCGCTGGAGGCGCCGGTGATCAGAATGGACGACGGTTCGGGGCGCAGAGTCATGGATTATCCTAGCATTGGCGGGTCCGCGCGGCGCGGGCTATAAACGCCCAAAGCGGAGAAGTCTCCATGACGCTCTATTCCATGACCGGGTTTGCCCGTGCCGAGGGCAAGGACGACCAAGCCGCTTGGGCGTGGGAAGTCCGCAGCGTCAACGGACGTGGGCTCGATTCCCGGCTGCGCCTGCCGCCCGGCTACGAGCGGATCGAGGGGCCGGCGCGGGATCTAATCGCCAAGCACCTGAAGCGCGGCAATGTCCAAGCGACGTTGACCGTGACCGCCGCGGGCGGGGGCGCGAAAATCGCCGTCAACCGGGACGTGCTGGAGCAGGCGATCCATCTCGCGGGCGAATTGGCCCACCGCCTGCCGTCGGCCAGGCCGCCGTCGGTCGATGGCCTCTTGGCCTTGCGGGGCGTGATCGAAACGGTCGATCACGAACCGAGCGCGGAAGAACGCGAGCGGCGCGATACGGCGATCCTCGGCGATCTCGACCAGGCGCTGCTTCGCCTCGTGCTCGCGCGCGGGGGCGAGGGTCGTAAGCTGGCCGAGGCGCTCCGCGCGCGTCTCGACGAAATCGAAGCGTTGACGCGCGCGGCGGAAAAGCTCGCCGCCATCCAGCCGCAGGCGATTCAAGCCCGCCTCAAGAAAAACGTCGCCGAACTGCTGGAGGCATCGCCGGGCATGTCGTCCGAGCGGTTGGCGCAGGAGGTGGCGTTGCTCGCCGCCAAGGCCGACCTGCGCGAGGAATTGGACCGCCTGAAGGCCCACGTCGGCCAGGCGCGCGAATTGATCGCCGCCGGCGCGGGCGTGGGGCGCCGGCTCGATTTTCTCTGCCAGGAGTTCAACCGCGAGGCCAACACGCTCTGCTCCAAGTCCGAGGAGATCGAGCTGACCCGCATCGGCCTCGACCTCAAAGCGGCGATCGAGCAAATGCGCGAGCAAATCCAGAACATCGAATAGGCCAGAACATCGAATAGGCCAGAACATCGAATAGGAACGACCGGATGCAGCACGGAATCCACCGCCGCGGCCTGATGCTGGTGTTGTCCTCGCCGTCGGGCGCGGGTAAGACGACGATTTCGCGTGAGTTGTTGAAACGCGAGCCCGGCCTGGTCATGTCGGTGTCGGCCACCACCAGGTCGCCGCGCCCGGGCGAGGTTGAAGGCAAGGACTATTTTTTCAAGACCGTTGCCCAATTCGAGGCGATGGTGAAAAAAAACGAGTTTCTCGAACACGCCCGGGTGTTCGACAACCTCTACGGCACGCCGCGCGCGGCGGTGGAAACGGCGCTGGCCGCCGGCCGCGACGTGCTGTTCGACGTCGATTGGCAGGGAACGCAAAAGCTCAAGGAAACGGCCCGGTCGGACTTGGCGAGCGTGTTCATCCTGCCGCCGTCGATGGCGGAACTGGAGAACCGCCTGCGTGCGCGCGCCCAGGATTCGGACGACGTGGTGCGGAGCCGCATGGCCCGCGCCGCGTCCGAGATGAGCCATTGGGCCGAGTACGATTACATCGTGGTCAACGTCGACGTGGAATCCTCGGTCGCGCGCGTGCAAGCGATCCTCGCCGCCGAACGGCTACGGCGCGACCGTCAGACGGGCCTCTCGGACTTTGTCGGCGAGATGTGCGGGAAGGAGTAGGCGTTTCGCCATGTGGCCCGACCGGCGATTGACCGAACTGTTCGGAATCGAGCATCCGCTGATCCAGGCGCCGATGGCGGGCGCCATGGACGGCGCGCTCGCGGCCGAGGTTTCGGCGGCGGGCGGCCTCGGTTCGTTGCCGTGCGCGATGCTGAACGCGGCGCAAATCCGCGCCGAGGTCGATAGGATCCGCCGGCGCACCGATAAACCCTTCAACCTCAATTTCTTCTGTCACACACCGCCCGAATTGAACAACGCGGGCGAGGCGGCCTGGCGCGACCGGCTCGCGCCTTACTACCGCGAATACGGGCTCGATCCGGCGGCGCCGGTGGCGGCAAGCCTGCGCCTGCCGTTCGACGCTGCGATGTGCGAGCTGGTGGAAGAATTAAAACCGCGCGTGGCGAGCTTCCATTTCGGCCTGCCGTCGCCCGAGTTGCTCGCGCGCGTCAAGCGCGCCGGTTGCGCGGTGATGAGTTCCGCGACCACGGTCGCGGAAGCGCGCCGGCTGGAAACACGCGGGGTCGACGCGATCATCGCGCAAGGAGCGGAAGCCGGCGGCCATCGCGGCATGTTCCTCGACATGGATATCGCCGGCCAGGTCGGCACGTTCGCGCTGGTGCCGCAGGTCGTCGATGCGGTCAAGGTGCCGGTGATCGCGACCGGCGGCATTTCGGATTCGCGCGGGATTGCGGCGGCGCTGGCCCTCGGCGCGGCCGGCGTTCAGATCGGCACCGCCTATCTGTTCACGCCGGAAGCGAAAATTTCCACACCGTATCGCGCGGCACTGAAATCCGCGCGCGACGACGCGACCCGCATTACCAACGTCATGACCGGCCGTCCGGCGCGGGGGATCGTCAATCGGGTGATGCGCGAGGTCGGCCCGATCACCGCCGTCGCGCCCGAATTTCCGCTCGCGGCGGGTGCCTTGGCGCCGCTCCGGGCCAGGGCGGAAGCGGCGGGTTCGGGCGATTTCTCGCCGTTGTGGTCCGGCCAGGCGGCGGCGCTCGGTCGGGAAATGCCCGCGGCCGAGCTAACGGCCGCGCTCGCGCGTGAAACGCTCGCCCGTCTCCGCCGCCTCGCGGACTGAAACGCCTCAGTCCGCCGCCAGCGCCGCGAACTCCTCGACCGTGAGCGTTTCCGCGCGCCGGGTGCCGTCGATGCCCCGGGCCTCGGGGTCGAGGCCGATCCGTTTCAGGGACTGGCGCAGCATCTTGCGCCGTTGGCCGAACGCGGCGGCGACGGTTCGTTCCATCGCCTCCCACGGCACGTCGGCGCCGCGCGGCCGGGGTCGCGGGTCGAGGTTGACGACGGTCGAGACGACCTTGGGCGGCGGCACGAAAGCCTTCGGCGAAACGTCGAATTCGCGCTCGACTTCGCACAGCCATCGGGTCATCACGGAAAGCCGCCCGTAGGCTTTCGTGCCGGGTTCGGCGAGCAAGCGTTCGGCGACCTCCCTTTGGAACATCAACGTCAGGCGCGCGTACGCATGCGCATCCTCGCGAATGTGGCGGAGCCAGCCGATCAGGAGCGGCGTCGCGACATTGTAGGGCAGGTTGGCGACGATGCGTCGGGGCGCGGGAACGAGGGCGCGCGGGTCGACGGCGAGGGCGTCCGCCTCCACCACGCTCAGCCTTCCCGGGTGGGCGGTTTCCAGTTCGGCGAGCGCGGCGACGCAGCGAGAATCTTTTTCCACCGCCGTCACCTCCGCTCCGGCTTCGAGCAGCGCGCGGGTCAACCCGCCCGGGCCGGGGCCGATTTCGACAACGCGCTCGCCCCGGACGACGGTTGCCGCGCGGACGATGCGCGCGCACAAGTTGGCGTCGAGCAGGAAATGCTGGCCGAGCGCGCGCCGGGCGCCGAGGTCGAAACGGCGAATCACATCGCGGAGCGGCGGCAGGACTTCCGACGGCGCTTCGCTCATATCCCGTCGCCGGTGAAGGCGGCGGCGCCGGCGCCCGAGGTCATGTCGACCCGCGCGCGCATCGCCGCCATGCGCGCGGCCATGCGCAGCGCGGCGATCAGGCTCGCGGGCCGCGCCGTGCCCCGGCCCGCGATGTCGAACGCGGTGCCGTGGTCGGGCGATGTGCGCACGAACGGCAATCCCAGCGTCAGGTTGACCGCTTCGTCGAAGGCGATGGTCTTGATCGGGATCAGCGCCTGATCGTGATACATGCAAATGGCGGCGTCGTATGATTCGCGCGCGGCGGGGGCGAACATGGTGTCCGGCGGCCACGGCCCGGACACGTCGATGCCGCGTTCCGTCAGCCGCTCGATCGCGGGGCGGATGACGGTTTCCTCCTCGGTGCCCAAGCGGGACCCTTCCCCGGCGTGGGGATTGAGGCCGGCGACGGCCAATCGCGGCGCGCGGATGCCGAAGTCGCGGGCCAGCGCCTTGGCGGTGATCGCGGATTTGGCGACGATGGCTTCCGTGGTCAGGCTGCGGATCGATTCGATCAGGCTGACGTGAATCGTCACCGGCACGACGCGGAGCGCGTCGCATGCCAGCATCATCACCGGCGGCGTCGCGACTTTCGCCAGCGCCGCCAGGAATTCGGTGTGCCCGGCGTGAGCGAACCCACCCCGGTAGAGCGACGCTTTATGGATCGGATTGGTGACGACGGCGGCCGCGCGCCCGGCCTGAACCAGTTCGACCGCGCGTTCGATCGAGCGAAGCACCGCGCGGCCGTTGGCCGGATCGGGTCGGCCCGGCTCGACCGCCTTAGGCAGCGGTTCGGGCAAAACGGGGAGCGCCGAGCGAAACGCGCCACGCGCGTCCTCGGGACCGGCGATCGCCTTGATCGGAACGGCAAGAGCGAGGCGCCGCGCGAGCGCCGCCAGCCGATCGGGGTCGTCGATCAGGAAAAACGGCGGCAGGCGCTCGGGATCGCGCGCGAACCAAGCCTTGAGGGCGATTTCGCCGCCGATGCCGGCGGGCTCGCCCATGGTGAGCGCGAGCGGCGCGCCGCCCGCGGACGCCGGTCCGACGGTCGTCGAGGCCCTCACATTCGACGGCGTTGCCGAAGCGGGGGGCATGTCAGACCCGCACGTCGATGAAAGCGGAGCGACGCAGATCGCGCAGGTATTGGCGCGCGCCGAGCTGGAGGCGCTCCTCGATCAGCATGTTCATCACCCGATCGCGCTGTTCGGCGGCGGCAGAGGGTATTTCACGCTTGCAAACCATCATAACGATGAAGGCGTCCTTGGCTTGCAGGGCTTGGCTGGGGGTATTGACGGGAAGATTTTCGACCAACGCGCGGGTCTCCGGCGGCAACGAACTCAACTTGACCGTGCCGAGACTGCCGGACATGGGTGAGCCGGAAGCCTTGGCGGCGCGCTCCATGTCGGCGCAGGACTTGGCATCGCCGACGAGGGATTCGGCCTGGGCGAGCTGGACCCGGATTTGTGCCGGTGTCGGGTTGGGCGGCAGCGGTACCAAAACTTGGTGCAGAGTGAGCATGGGCTCGGCCTCGGGCAGGGCCGACCCGGCGCGGCGCTCGCGCAGCAACAAGATGTAGTAGCCGTTTTCGCCGCGCACCGGCGGCGTGATTTGCCCGGGCTGCAGTTGGGCAAGCGCCTGGTCGGCCGCCTGCTCAAGCTGTCCGGCCGAGACCCAACCGAGATCGCCGCCTTGGGCCGCCGAAGGACTGTGGGAAAAATTCTGGGCGATGGCGCGAAACGGCACGCCGCCCCGGATCTGGTCGATCAGCCGGGCGGCCAACGCCGCCGCTTCCCGCTCCTTGGCCGGATCGTCGGCGGCAATGAAGATCTCGGCGGCGAGACTCTGCGGCTTGCCGGCGTTGGCGCGGATACGGGCCAGATGCTCGTCGATTTCCTCGTCGCTGATGCGGATGCCGCGACGGTAGCGCCGATTGACGATTTGGCGCCACAGAACGTCGGACTCGATCCGATCGGTCAGGGTATCGATGGCAATCCCAACCCTGTTCAGATAATCCTTCATGCCGCCGGGCGGCATGTTGGCTTGCGATTCCATGCGCGCCAGAATGCTTTCGATTTCCCCTTTTTCGGCTTTGATCCCGATACGCTTGGCTTCTTGGATTTTCAGGCGCTCGTCGATCAGCGATTGGATCGCATCCGGTATCAAGCGACGGCGAGTCTCGGCCGTGTCGGGAAGGCCGGCGGTCAACATGGTGAAGCGGAGACGGTGCTCGAGATCGAGGCGGGAAATCGGTTCGTCGTTGACGACAGCGGCAATCCCCTCGACCGTTGTGCGCGCCTGGAGCGGCTGGACAATTCCTTGCTGGGCCCCGGCCGGCCAAGCGGCGGCCGTGGCGCCGGTCGCGATCATTAAAAAGACAAGAGCAGTTCGCGAAATCATCATCACAAATAATAATCCCGCCGCCGGCGCTTTGCCACCGCCGCCGATCAGGGCGCGACGGAGGTTCCGATTTCGCCGAGGGTCTTGAAGGTCAGGCGGAAGGTGATCGAATCGTCGGTTTTGAGGTCGCGGTCATAGAAGAACGAGCGCCGCGCGTCGGCGGAAAAGATGAAACACTCGTCCTCGTACGTGGCGTTAAACGCCAGGGCCCGCAAATCGTCGGTTTCGAGATCCTGAAGCGATGCGAAACCGAAGCGCCAGTTCCGCGAAATTTGCGATCTGAGGGAAAGGCTCAGCTGTTCCAGGGTCGGAAGGCCGCTGTTGGCGGCTCTCTCGGCCGAGAGATAATTGGCGCTGACGGAAAAAGCCTGCGGGCCGACGCTGGCGCCGATCTCGCTGCGCGACGGGCTGAAGTTTTCTTTGTCGATCCGAGTCCGGTAATCGAAGGTTATGTGTTTCAGGGGGCGCACATTGATCCTTCCGACGAAATCCGACAGGTGGTCCTCGAGACCGGTGCCCGAAGCAAAAGTGCTGTCGTCGCGGACGCGGACCGACTGGCCGAACAGCACCGACGTGCTGCCGCCGCGATCGCCGAACACCCCCCAACGCAGGCCGTAGTTGAACCGCGGGCCGGTTTCGACCCGGTCGAGGCCGGCGAAACGCCGTCCGGTGAACAGGTTGGTTTCGTCGAACTCGACTTCGCGGCTGTCCTCGTTCGGGATTTTCGCGAGATTGCCGCCGTAGGGGCTAACCACAAGGGAAGTGATCGGCTCGAAAACCTCGCTGACGCCCTCATGACGGCGCACAAAGGGGTAGCGCCACTCGAACGCCGCTTCCGGATAAAAGCGTCCCGTGGCTCCGGTGAACGTGTTGCTGCGCCCGGCGATCACGTGGTCGTCGACATGGTAGAGATCGCCCCGCAACGTGAACGACAACTTGTAGATGTCGCCGGCGGGTCCGACATAGGGGAGATCCCATCCGGGGGCGACGGACAGGCGCCGGACGTCGGTTCCCTCGCTGCGGGTGAAGGCGAGCAGGTTGGCGTCCATTCGGGTGCGGCCGCCGCCCGCGCCCGGTTCGCCGAGGTGGGAATAATCGATCGAAGGCAGGACCAGGGGCGCTTGACCGGGTTTGTCCTCCGCGCGCAGTCCCTGGAAAGCATAAGCGTTGGCGACCGCATAATTACGCCCGCGGAAGCCTTCGGCGTATGCCCGTGAGATCAAGGTCGGCGGTGTCGTGTAGCGGTATTGGCGGGTATAGGTGTCGTCGGTCGAGCGTTGGGCGTCCAGGCCCCATCGCCAGGTGTCGTTAACATTGAATCGGCCCTTCATGTCGATGTGGCCGCGCAGGTCGCTGTCGCCGTCGACCGCGCCGCTGAATTTGCCTTTGATTTCGCTGTTATGGCCGATGAAACGGTGCTCGGCGCCGACCCCGACGTTTTGCTTGGTGGAAAACAAGGGGGTAAGGGTCAGGTCGTGATTGGGCGCGATATCCCAGAAAAACGGCGTCTGCACCATGGCGCCGAAGAAATTGGAGCCACCGTAATGGGGCGCGAGGAATCCGGTGCGGCGCTTCACGGTCGGGTCGGGGTGGGAGAAGTAGGGCGTATAGGCGACGGGTACGCCGTACATTTCCATCCAGGCGTCCTTGTATTCAACCGTTTGACGGTCGGCGTCGTGGATTACACGCACGGCTTTCACCTGCCAGAGCAGGGGGCGCGACGGGTTGGTCTTGCACGGCTCGCACGGGCTGTAGACCGCCCGATCGAAGTCGTGGCGCGTGCCGTCCGAGCGGCGGGCCGAGGCGGCGGCCACGCGCGAGCGGTCGGCGAGCAGCAGGCGCAGGCTTTGCATGGTGCCTTCGCGCATGTCGCCGGTCAGCTCGACGTAATCGGCGAAGATGACCTCGCCGGTCGATTCGTGAAGACGGACGTTGCCGCTGGCGCTGATCAGGTCCTGGCGTTGGTTGTAGGTGACGGTGTCGGCGTAAAGGGTGCGTGGGCCGTGGACGATCTCGACGTTGCCGCTGGCGGTGACGACGCCGAGGTCGCGGTTATGGATGACCTCGTCGGCGGTGAGGTTGGCCGGCACGGCGGTGTCGGGGCGCGGCTGCCCGGCGGCGGGCGCGGCGGCGAACAGGAGCGCGGCCAGCACGAGCGCTTCGGTCGTGCGCGAGCGGAGGTAGGCGCGCATGGTCAGCCGTCCTCCAAGTGAAGCAGAAGCGCGGCGCCGATCAGGCCCGCGACCCCCGACGGCGACCAGGCGGCGAGCATCACCGGCACACCGCTCGACAAACCGAGGGCCAGCGAAATATCGGAAAAGAAATAAACCAGAAAGCCGGTCAGCACGCCGAGGCCAACAATCGCCGTGGTTCCCCCTTGTCGGACGTGTCGCAGCGTGAACGTCGCCGCGAGCAGCACCATCGCCATCATCAGGAACGGAGCGGCGAGAAGGCTTTGCAGGTGCAGGCGATGGCGAAGCGCCGAGAAGCCGGCGGCCCTGAGCGAGTCGATGAACTGGGGCAGATCCCAAAACGACATGGTTTCGGGCGGAGCGAAGCTGTCTTGAATGCGTTCGAGCGTCAGGTCGGTGGCCAGGCGATAGGACGGCGTGAAGGCCGGAGGCTCCCCCGGGCGATGCACCCAGGCATCGCGCAGGGTCCAATGGCCGAGACCGAGGACCGCATTATCCGCGTCAATTCGCCCGGCGAACCGGTCGGTGCCCTGATGAAGGAAAGCGATCACGGATTTGAGTTCTACTCGCTCGCCGGCGACCGAAATGCCGGTCGAGCGGATCACCACTTGGCCCGTGTCCCCGCCTTGACGCAGCCATACCCCTCCGCCGCTGAGCGTCAAGGCACTGGCGCCGGATTTCAACAGTTCGGTGTCCATCCGTTCGTACCGCGCCAACAGGATCGCCGAGAAGGGGTTGATCGCGCCGATGCGAAACGCCCCGATCAGCAGCGTGACCACCAGCACCGGCATCAGGAATTGCCATGCGGATACCCCAGCCGAGCGGGTCACGACCAGTTCGTGGCTGCGTGTCATCCGCCAGAAGGTCGCCATGCTGCCGAACAGAACGGCGAACGGAAATGTCAGCTGCATGGCGTGCGGAAATTTGAGCGCCGCCATCTCGAAAATGAGCCGCATGCCGACCCCGGGCTTGCCGGCGGCGCGACGCATGAGTTCGACGACGTCGAATACGAAAATCAAAAACACGAACAGGCCGAGGACCGCAATGAAATGGAGGGCATAATGGCGGGCGATATAGAGAGACAGGGTCTGGGAAAAACGCATGGCGGATCTCAGGCGGCGGCAACCGCTGCGCGGCGTCGGCGCGGGGTTCGGATCGTGAACCAGTAGCCGAGGACGATCGGTATGATGGTGTTGAAGTAGATCAGCGGGGCGAACGAAGGCCGTTTGACCACGTACCCCTCGACCCCCATCGCCGCGGCTTGGGCGGCGATCATGAGGGCGACCGCGAGCATCACGCGCTTGGTTTGCGCCCGGCGGCTGAAGGGGCCGGAAATCAGGCAGGCGAGCGCGATCAGTGAAAATCCGAAAGCCGAAAAAGGTTGCGTCAGGCGCTTATGCCCCTCGACCAGAAAGCGCCCCTTGTCGCGCGGCGAGAGACCGGAGTCGCCCGCCGCGTTGAACAACTCGGGGAGAGTACGTTCGCGCGGCTCACGGAAACGCGCGTCGGTCGTCCCGCGCGCCGGTTCGATGTCGAACGTGTAGCGGTCGAAATAGAGTACCGACAACTGGTGCGTTTGCGCGTCCATTTCCTGACGATTGCCGTCGAATAATACGATCCGCGAACCGTCGTCGGCGTTCACCATCGCGCCGCGCGCGGCCATCAAGGTCGAAGGCCTGCCCGGGCGGCGCTCGTCATGGACCAGGACGCCGTGCAGCTGTTCGTCGGCCGTCCGTTCGCGGACGTAAACCGTGATGCCGGGTCGGACGAGGGTGAACATGCCTTCGCGCAGCAGGACGTGCGAAAAAGTATGGCGGATGGTCCACTGCAACTCCTTGAACGCCGTGTAGGACCTGGGTAGGACGTCGATGTTGAGCACGAACAATACGGTCGCGACGCCGGTGGCGACCATCAGCGCGGGACGCATCAGTTCCTGCTGGCTCATGCCGGCGGCGCGCATCACCACCAACTCGCGATCGGCGATCATCTTGCCGTAGACGAAGGCGACGGCGATGAAGAGCGCAACCGGCAGAATGATCGACAGCAGGTTAGGCAGCAGCAGGGCGGTGAGGTACAGGAATCCCCCTACGCTGAGCCCGCGATTGACGATCATTTCGACGAAGCGGAGCGATTGGGACAGCCACATGACGCAGACGAGCGCAAGCGCGACGAGGACAAGCCCCATCGCCAGCTGGTGCAGCACGTAACGCGTCAGGCCGTTCATGGTGTGTGCCCGATTCGGGGTTCGCCCAAGGTGGGCGAAGTATGCCGGAAAAGCAAGAAACAACGGGCTTTTTGGCAAACGCGGCGTTAACCGAAATCGCCTGTATGCCGAGATCAGATCGCAAAAAGGCCCGTGTCGGCGACGGTGGCGCCACCCTCAATCACGATTCGAGCCAAAACCGGGGCCGACACCAGATCTTGTTCGGAAAAAAATCTGGCACACACGATCTTGCTTTGGAGAAATTCCGCGGTGTAAGGCGATTCGCCGCCCCGATCGAGCAGCGCCTGGGCGGCGAGCGCCGCGCGGATGGCCAGCCACCCGCCGACCACCGTTCCGAACAGCTTGAGATAGGCCGTCGCGCCGGCGGCGACATGGGCCGGATTGTCGGGCCATGTCGTGGCGATCCAGCGGGTCGCGCTGTCGAGCGCGGCGACCGCGGCTTCGAAGTGGACGGCGGTCGAAGCGAAGTCAGATCGAGCGGCGCGCGCCGCCAGTTCCGGGCGGAGCAACGAGAGTTCACCGATCAAACTCAGCGCCGCGCGCGCCCGATCGCGTCCGACTTTGCGGCCGACGAGATCGAGGGCCTGGATGCCGTTGGTACCTTCGTAGATGGCGGTAATGCGGGCATCGCGCAGGTGCTGCGCCGCGCCGGTTTCCTCGATATAGCCCATGCCGCCGTGCACCTGGACGCCGATATCGGCGGCGGCGATGCCGGCATCAGTGCACCAACCCTTAACCACCGGTGTCATCACTTCGACCGTGGCGTGATGGCGAGCGCGCGCGACGGGGTCGGGATGACGGCGCGAGAGGTCGATCTGGGCGGCAACGAAGAGAGCGAGCAGCCGGCCGACCTCGGCACGGGATTTCATGAAGAGAAGCATCCGCCGGACGTCGGGGTGGCGCTCGATCGGCTGCGGGGTGTGATCGGGAGAACCCGCCGCGCGGCTTTGCACGCGCTCGCGCGCATAAGCCCGGGTGCGTTGGTAGGCGCGCTCGGCGCAAGCGACGCCCTGCAGGCCGATCGCCAAGCGCGCGTTGTTCATCATCAGGAACATGTTTTCGATGCCGCGGTGTTCCTCGCCGACCAGATAACCCTCCGCACCGCCGTTTTCGCCGAAAGCCATGACCGCCGTCGGGCTCGCATGGATGCCGAGTTTATGTTCAAGTGACAAGGCGCGGAGGTCGTTGCGCGCACCCGGTTTTCCATCGGGGTCGGGGATGAACTTGGGCACCAGGAAGAGCGACAGGCCTTTGATGCCCTCGGGCGCGCCGGGGGTGCGGGCGAGAACCATGTGGACGATGTTCTCGGCGACGTCGTGATCGCCCCAGGTGATGAAAATTTTCTGTCCGGTAATGCGCCATGCCCGGCCATTCGGCACAGCCCGAGTGCGGATGCGCGCCAGGTCGGAGCCGGCCTGCGGTTCGGTAAGCACCATGGTGCCGGTCCATTGGCCGGACACCAGACGAGGCAGGAACGTCGTTTTGAGTTCGGGGGAACCGTGCGCGCTTAGCACCTCGATCGCGCTTTGAGTGAGCAGCGGGCAGAGCGCAAACGCCATATTCGCGGCATTCCAAATTTCTGAAACCGCCGTCGCCACCAGCCACGGCAGATCCTGGCCGCCGAACTCGGCGGGAGACGGCACCGCGTTCCAGCCGCCGGCGATAAACCGGGCGTAGGCGTCGGCGAACCCCTCGGGCGTACGGACAACCCCGTTCTCAAGACGAGAGCCTTGCCTATCGCCGATCCGGTTGAGTGGCGCGAGCACGTCGGCGGCGAAGCGCCCGGCTTCGTCGAGAACCTGGGCGACAAGGTCCTCGTTCACCTCCTCGCAGCCGGGCAAAGCCCGCACTTGGGCCAAATTCGCCACTTCAGTCATGGCGAACAGCATGTCGGCGGCGGGCGCGGCGTAATCGCTCATGGTCGCAGTATGGGGGCGCCGTCGCGCGCGTTCAATCCCGCGGCCGAACCAGAATTAACGCGGGCACGAGGGCGGCCGCCGACAGCGCGACCATGGCGAGGAACGCCACGGCGGAAGAGGCGGCATAAAGCGGCCCGACGGCGTACACGGCGATGCCGAGGCCGAGACCCATCACGGTCGCCGAATAGTAGCTCTGGGCCGTCGCCGACACCGACGGCGAAACACGCTGGGCGATGAAATGGATGGCGCCAAGATGGGCGGCACCGAAAGTAAAGGCGTGTAGCGCCTGCGTGACAATCAGCACCGGCAGCGCCTCGCTCGCGGCAACGGCCGTCCAGCGGATGATACCGGCGGCACCCGCCAGCGCCACCAGCGCCGACGGCGAAATCCGGCGCAGCACCGCCGGGCCGAACGCGAACAGGATTATTTCGGCGATGACCCCTTCGGCCCAGAGCGCGCCGATCACCGTTTCGGAATGGCCGGCCGCGCGCCAGTGCAGGGTACCGAAAGCGTAGTAAGCGGCATGGCTCGCCTGGACGAGCGAACACGCGAGCAACATGGCGAGAAACGGGCGATCACCGAGAAGTTCAAGCGCGGCCGGACGCCCGACGGCCGCCGGCGCGCGCGCGTCCGGTACGGCGGCGACCGCGCCGACCACCAGCGCCATCGCCGGCACCAGCAACGCGAGAACCGTTTCGCCAGGGCGTCCGGCCAGCCAGGCGCCGCTACCGGCGGCGGCGGCAACAAATGCGATCGAGCCCCACAGCCGAACGCGGCCATAATCGAAATCCCCCGCCCGCGCCGCGAGCAGGGTCAGGCTTTCGCCGAGCGGCATCACCGGCGCCCACAGGGCGAGGAACAGCAGGTTGACGAGCAGGATTGCCGTAAATCCCTCGGCGACAAAAAAAGCGGCGAAGACCATGCTCGCGCCGAGGACGAGGGCGAGCATGATCGGCCGGCGCGCGCCGCTTCGGTCGGCGAAATGGGCGATTAGCGGATTGACCGCGACCTTAACGACGATGCCGGCAGCGATGATGAGGGCGATCCCTTCCGCATCGATCCCCTTGGCCGCGAGCCACACCGGCCAGAACGGCAGATGGATGCCGGCGAACACGAAGAAGGCGGCGTAGAAAAAGGAGAGGCGAATCGCGTCGCCGCGCATGACGATTTTCCGCTAAAGTGGACCGGGCCGAAGATAGGGCCGCGCGCCGGAAAGGGAAACAGCGGGTTGCGGAGGTCGCGACTCCCGCTACGACGATCTACCGGACCCGCGATAGAGGGAAATGATCGATGCGAATCGCTTTTGTCGGCGCGGGCGGAGTCGGAGGATATTTCGGGGCTCGGCTGATGGCCGCCGGGAACAGCGTCGCCTTCGTCGCGCGCGGCGCGCACCTGGCGGCGATGCGCCAAAATGGCCTCGAGGTGAAAAGCGCGCGCGGCGATTTGCGCCTTCACCCGGTCGAGGCGAGCGAAGACGCGCGGGCGATCGGTCCGGTCGACATCGCCGTCGTCGCAGTCAAGTTGTATGACACCGAGGCGGCGGCGGAAGCCTGTTGTCATTTGATCGGCCCCGGCACGGCGGTAGTGTCGCTGCAAAACGGCGTCACCGGTGCCGACACGTTGCGGAAAGCGGTCGGCCCCGAGCGCGTCTTCGGCGGCATCGCCTACATCATGGCGACGATCGATCGACCCGGAACGATCGTCCACACCGGCACGATGGCGCGGATCGTGCTTGGGGAATTCGGCGGCGGCGGAAGCACCCGCGTCACCACGTTCGCACAGGCCCTGCGCGGCGCCGGGGTTGATGTCGAGGAAAGCTCCGACATCGACGCCGCGATCTGGGGTAAATTCGCCTTTCTCGCGCCGTTGAGCGGCATCACGTCGCTCGCGCGCGCGACCGTCGGGCCGATCCGGCGGGATCCGGGAACGCGCGCACTGTTCGAACGGGCGATCGCCGAAACGGTGGCGGTGGCGCGCGCCCGCGGGATCGCGTTGCCGGAGGATGCGGTCGCGCGGACGATGGCGTTTCTCGACGGGCTGCCGGACGACATGGGCTCATCCATGTATTATGACCTGCGCCACGGCAAAAGGCTGGAGCTTCCGCATCTCTCCGGCGCGGTCGTACGTCTGGGGCGCGAGGCGGGCGTGGCGACTCCGACCCACGATTTCATCGTTGCCGCGCTTGGGCTTCACGCCGCCGGTGCGCCGGCCGCTATTTCCGAAGCCAATTCGCGCAAATAATCGAGGCCGGCGACCGCCCGGCTGCCGTACCAGGACAGCAGATCGCCCTCGACCAGATGTGCTTTGCCGGTCGCGCCCGGAAACTGCCGGACAAAGTCGTCGACATGCCGCTCCTTGAAGGGGAACGGTTCGGTCGCGAATAGGATCAAGTCGGCGTCGTCGACGGTGGGCGGATCGATCCCGATTTTCGGATAGCGCCGTTCCGGGTCGTGGCCGAGCGTGTGCCAGTTTGCGGCGGCCAACATGCGCGCGATGTACGTGTCGTGGGAAACGGTCATCCACGGGTTCATCCAGATCAAATAAATGGCGCGGCGGGCGGGAAAAGCTTTCGCCGCTTGGGCGAGGCGCGCGCGCGCGGCGGCGAACCGTTCGGCCAGCGCTTCCGCCTCGCGCGTCCGGCCGAACATACCGCCGATCAAGCGATAGAGCGGCAAGTTATCCTCCGGCGTAATCGGGTAGGTCACCACGGTCCGGATGCCGAGGCGGGCGATTTCGTCGGCCATCTCTTTGGGATTCTCGTCGATATTGAGCAGGACATGGGTGGGCGCGAGCGCCGCTAGCCGACGCATGTTGATCCGCTTCGGGCCGCCGAGGCTCTTGATTTTGCGGGTCGCGGGCGAAGGGCGTACGCACCAGGCGGTCCGCCCCACCACTTGCGCACCGAGCCCAAGGTCGAACAGCAGCTCCGTCAGGCTCGGCACCAAGGACACAATACGCGCGCCCGGTGCCGGTTCATGGTTTTGTCCGATCGCGTCGATCAAGTCCATTTTGGAACACTTTTAGTTTATCTCCGCCACAACACCGTCGCGGCGTAATGCATTAACATCCTCGAGCATTCATTAACACCGATCGCGCCGCTAAAAATTCTTTTGAATACAGCGTGATAACGTCTTCGAAGCGGGCTTGCATGGACATGCTCGATGGCGTTGGACATACTTTCACATTGGCTAAAATAATCCAGGATTGCACCTGGGTCCAACCGAAGCGGTTCATCGCGATAAATCAATGCTCCAGTCCGCCAGGGGAAAAAAATCGTTGAGTGCCCGGAACGGCAAGGCCGCCCACGGTGGTCCCGAGCGGCGGAAGTCCAATCGCCCTTGGAGTAAGCGAATGGCGGCGAAATCCGCCGGCCACGACGCGAGATGGTCGGCGGGATTCGCCGAGGAGTGTCCCGAGCCTATCTTGCGTGTTTCGCCGGAAGGGCGGGTCCTGTTCGTCAACGATCCGGCCAATTTCCTCCTTGGCTTTTGGCAAGTCGGCCTCGGCGACACATTGCCGTCGCCGTGGCCGGGAACCCTCGGCGCGCTGTTCGCCGGCACGGAAATGATATCCGCCGTCGAGATGGAATGCGAAGGGCGCGTGTTCGCGTTGACCCTGCAACCCGTCCGCGCGCAGGGGTATATTAATATTTGGGGCCGTGACGCGACCGCCGCGCGCCGCGCCGAAGCCGAAGTCCAACGCGTCGTTCATCACGATCCGCTGACGGGCCTGCCCAACCGGACGCTGTTTCTGGACCGCCTCGAACAAACCGTTCTGCAGGCGCGCCGCGCCCGCACCCAGGCCGCGGTTCATCTTGTCAACCTGGACTTCTTCAAGGAGATCAACGATACCGCCGGCCACGCGGTCGGCGACGGGATTCTGAAAGCCATGGCAGAACGCCTGCTCGCCACGGTGCGCGATACGGACACCGTCGCGCGCCTCGGTTCGGACGAATTCGCCGTCATCCAGGGCGAATTGCGCGAAACCGACGGCGCGGACGTTCTGGCGCGGAAGATTCTCGAGGCGTTCAAGCCGCCGCTGGCCGTCGACGGCCAGGTCCATAAGTGTTCGATCACGGTCGGGGTCAGCCTGTTTCCCGACGACGGCCAGGACGCGCCGGAACTTCTTCGCCACGCCGATCTTGCCCTGTTCCACGCCAAGAAGGAGGAGCGCGGCGGCTATCGTTTCTATACCGCGAAGATGAACGAAACGCTGCAGCGGCGACGCAGCATCGAGCAGGATCTCAGCGGCGCGCTCGACCGCCAGGAATTCGTCCTCCATTACCAGCCGAAAATGAACGCCCGCACCGGCGAGGTGTGCGGCATGGAAGCGTTGATCCGCTGGCGCCATCCCGAAAAGGGCTTCGTATCGCCAGGCGATTTCATTCCGGTGGCCGAGCGTTCGCGCCTGATCATCCCGATCGGCGAATGGTCGTTGTTCGAGGCCTGTCGCCGGACCAAGGCGTGGCACGACGCCGGCCTGCCCAAGGCCAAGGCAGCGGTTAATCTGTCGGCGGTGCAGCTGCGCGACAAGTCCTTGGTTGAATCGGTAACCTGGATTCTCGATGGCACCGGCCTCGCCCCCGAATTCCTGGAGTTGGAGATCACCGAAAGCGTCGCCATGCGCGATGTCGACGAAACGATCCGGCTGTTCAAGCAACTGGCCGATCTCGGAGTTTCGCTGTCGATCGACGATTTCGGCACCGGTTATTCGAGCTTGAGCTATTTGAAACGGTTTCCGGTCAAGCGCATCAAGATCGACCGCACGTTCGTTTCCGACATCGGCACGGACCCGACATCGGGCGCCATCGCCCGCGCCGTCACGACGCTTGGCCACGGTTTCGGCATGGAGATCACGGCCGAGGGAATCGAAACCCGTGAGCAGTTGGAGTTTCTCATCGACATCGGCGTCGACGAGATCCAGGGCTACTTTTTCAGCAAGCCGCTTGGCGCGGAAGATTTCGCCAAGTTTGTCGGCGCGCCGGATCCCCGCCATCCCGCGATCGAGGTGGTGCGCGGCCGCCAGAGCCGGATCGATGCTGACATCGCCGGGTAGGGGCGCATTCCGCGCCACCTCAACGCGCTGATTCGACAACGAAAAAACCCCCGACGGCGCCGTTGCCGCTCATCCGACGCGTCCGGTTGTTTCGGCGGTCGCGAACGGCTATAAGCGCCGCCTTCACGACCCTGTAAGGCGGAATACAATCCATGGTGAAAGAGCGTACCCTTTCCATCATCAAGCCGGATGCGACGCGGCGCAACCTGACCGGGCAGATCAACGCCCGCCTCGAACAAGCCGGCCTCGCCATCGTCGCGCAGAAGCGCATTCGTCTCACCCGCGCCCAGGCCGAAGCGTTCTACGCCGTTCATGCGGAGCGCGCGTTTTACCGGGATTTATGCGACTTTATGACCTCGGGCCCGGTGGTCGTGCAGGTGCTGGAAGGCGAAAACGCCGTTGCCCGTAATCGCGAGGTGATGGGGGCGACCAATCCGGCCAACGCTGCCGCCGGCACCATCCGCAAGGATTTCGCCGAAAGCATCGAGGCCAATTCGGTTCACGGGTCCGATTCGCCCGAAAACGCGGCTCGGGAAATCGCCTTTTTCTTCAGCGAGTGCGAAATCGTCGGCTGATCGGCCGCGCCGCTTTCGACTTTCCCGTTTTTTTGTTCTTTGGATCGCAGAGCGATCCCCAGCCGCAATTCTTCTAATAACCTGAAAAATAATAGCAATATTATATATTGCAATTAGTTCTCATTTGCGATAATAACGCGTTGGTATGTAAGTGAAACACTGTGGAGATTGTGCGATGCGTTCGTTCCTTTCGATTTGTTGCGTAATGGTTCTGGCTGGTGCGGCGCCCATGGCCCCGGCGATGGCGGCGGAACTCAACATCTATTCGGCCCGCCACTATCCCTCCGACGACGCGCTCTACGCCGGCTTCACCCAGGCGACCGGCATCAAGATCAACCGGGTCGAGGCGAGCGGCGACAAACTGCTCGCGCGCCTGCGCCAGGAAGGACGCAACAGCCCGGCCGACGTTCTCATGGTGGTGGACGCGGGCAATCTCTGGCTCGCCGAGAAGGAAGGATTGTTCCATCCGGTGAAGTCCGAGGGACTTGTGGCGCGAATCCCGCCCAACCTCCGCCACCCGGACGGCTTGTGGTTCGGCTTTTCCACCCGCGCCCGGGTGATCGTCTACAACAAGTCCCAGGTCGGTGCGGCCGACGCGCCCAAGCGCTATGAAGATCTCGCCGATGCCCGCTGGAAGGGCAAGGTGTGCATGCGCTCGTCGTCCAACGTCTACAATCTCTCCCTGATGGCGTCGCTCGTGCACCACCTGGGCGAGGCCAAGGCCGAAGCCTGGGCGCGCGGCGTGGTCGCCAATTTCGCCCGCGATCCCAAGGGCGGCGATACCGACCAGATCCGCGCCGTCGCCGCGGGCGAATGCGCCGTCACGCTCGCCAACACCTATTACGTCGTGCGTCTGATGAAATCGGACAAGGACGCCGACCGGGCGGTGGCGGAGAAAATCGCTGTCGTCTTCCCGAATCAAGGCGATCGGGGTACCCACGTCAACGTCTCGGGCGCGGGCATGCTCAAGCACGCACCGCACCCGGAAAACGCCGTGCGTTTCCTCGAATATCTGCTCAGCCCCGAGGCGCAATCCTTGTTTGCCGTCGCCAACAACGAATATCCGGTGGCCGAGGACGTCGCCGGCGACGCGACGCTCATCAAGCTCGGCCGCTTCAAGGCCGACGATCTCGGGATTCATATCCTCGGCGAAAACCAGCCGCGCGCGCAGATGGCCTACGACCGGGCCGGGTTCAAATAAGTCGGGCGCCCTTAAGGTAATGCCGGTTGCGTTCCCGCGCGGCCGCGGGCGGCCGCGCGGGCGAGCATTACGATCGGCAGAAGCCCGACCAAGACGATGCCCAGCGACGCGGCGGCGGCCTCCGCCAGCCGTTCGTCGGCGGCGAGATTGTGCGCTTGCACCGCGAGGGTGTCGAAATTGAATGGCCTGAGCAACAGCGTCGCCGGCAGCTCCTTGGTGACATCGACGAACACGATCAGCAGGGCGGCAAGCAGGCTCGGGCGCAGCAGCGGCAAATGCACGCGCGCGAGCACGCGTCCCGGCCGGGCCCCGAGGGTGCGGGCGGCGCCGTCCATGCTGGGAGTGATCTTGGCAAGGCTCGCTTCCACGGTTTGCAGCGACACGGCGAGAAAGCGGACCAGGTAGGCGAATACCAGCGCGACGATGGTTCCGGTCAGGATCAATCCGGTTGAAATTCCGAACGTCGCGCGCATCCAGGAGTCCACGGCGTTGTCGAAGGCGCCGAGCGGGATCAGCACCCCGACGGCGATCACCGATCCGGGCATCGCATAGCCCATGCCGGCTAGGCGTCCGGTTCCGAAGGATACCGGACCAGGATTTAAGCGCTGCGCGTAGGCAAGCAGCAGGGCGACAGCCAGCGCCAGCACCGCCGTGACTGCGGCGAGCGTCAGGGTGTTGGCGGCGAGACCGGCGAAGCGCGCACCCAAGTTCATGCCATCGCCCGCAAACGTCAGGCCGGCGAGGATCGCGGCCGGCAACGCAAACCCGAACAGCAGCGGCAGGGCGCAGGCAAGAATGGCGAGCGCAGCGCGAGTTCCGCCAAGCACGTAGCGCGGCAGCGGCTTTGATCGTCCGGCGGTCTGGAAATAACGCGCTTGGCCGCGGTTGCGGCGCTCGGCCGCGATCAGCACGACGACGAACGCCAGCAGCGCCAGCGACAGTTGCGCCGCCGCCACCGGGTCGTTCATGGAGAACCACGCGCGATAGATGCCGACCGTGAATGTCGGCACGCCGAAATAGGCGACGGTGCCGAAGTCGGCGAGCGTCTCCATCAGCGCCAGCGCCGCGCCGGCGACGATGGCCGGCCGCGCGAGCGGCACCGCGACCCGGACGAAAGCCTCCCAGGCGTTGCATCCGAGCGCTCGGGCGGCCTCGATCGGGCCCGCGGACTGTTCCAGGAACGCGGCGCGGGCGAGCAGATAGACGTAAGGGTAAAGCACCGCGACGAACATCGCCGCGGCGCCGAGCAACGAGCGGATGTCGGGAAACCAGTAATCGCCCACCGACCAGCCGGTCAGCGCGCGCAGCGCACCCTGCACCGGACCGGCCGGCTGGAAAAAATCGGTGTAGGCGTAAGCCGCGACATACGACGGCGCGGCAAGCGGCAACACCAGCGCCCATTCGAAGATGCGCCGGCCGGGAAACTCGCACATGGCGACGATCCAGGCGGCCGGCACCCCGACGATCACCACGCCGACGCCGACCATAACCACCAGCGCGAGCGTGTTGCCGATATAGGAGGGAAGAACCGTATCGGCGAGGTGCGCCCAGGCGCCTTGGCCGGGCGCGAAGGCATATAGGGCGACGGCGGCGATGGGCAGGATCAGGAGGCCGCCGACGAGAACCGCGAGGACGACAAGCGGGGACGGGCGCGCGCGGGACCGGGACGCGGACGCGGCGGGCGATGCGGCGGGAGAGACACTCATGCGTGCGGCATTGTCCGGGAAAAATCCCGGCATTACAACCGCTTCGAGGACATCACGGCGCCGGGTTGACCAGCGCGCCGGTAGGGGTTCGCGCGCGCTCGATGACGGCCCGCTCGCCCTCGATCCTGACGCGGCCCTCGGCGATCAGGCGGACGGCGTGCGGATAGATGACATGCTCCTGGGCCAGGACCCGGGCGGCGAGGGTTTCGGCGGTGTCCTCGGGGCGCACCGGCACCGCGGCCTGGGCGATGATCGGGCCCTCGTCCATGTTCTCGCGCACGAAATGGACGGTACAGCCGGCGAATCGCGCGCCGGCTTCGATCACGCGCTCGTGGGTGTGCAGTCCCTTGAAGGCGGGCAGCAACGACGGATGGATGTTGATCATCCGGTCGCGCCAGCGCCGCACGAATCCGGCGCCGAGCAGGCGCATGAATCCGGCGAGGCACACCAGACCCGCGCCCGAGGCCTCGATCGCCCTGGTCAATTGGTTTTCGAACGCGGCGCGGTCGGGAAAATTACGGTGATCGATCACATGGGTCGCAACGCCCGCAGCCTTCGCCCGTTCGAGACCGAGGGCGTCCGGCTCGTTGGCGAGGGTGAGGACGATCTCGGCCGGATAGGCGGGATCCCGACAGGCGTCGATCAGGGCCTGAAGGTTGCTGCCCCGGCCCGAAATCAACACCGCCAGCTTCAATCGCGCCATGCGCCGTCGAGTCCTTCGAGAACGACCGCCGGGCCGGTCGCGCGTGGAATGATTTCGCCGATGGGGTAAACAGTTTCGCCGTGGTCGCGCAAAATCCCGACGATTGCGTCGGCCTCCGACGCAGCGACGATGGCGATCATGCCGATGCCGCAATTGAAAGTGCGCGCCATTTCCTCCGGCGCCACGTTGCCGGTCGCCTTCAGCCAGCGGAACACGGGCGGAATCCGCCACTTCTTCATATCGATCCGCGCCGCGAAACGGTCGGAATAAACGCGCGGCGGATTTTCGATCAAACCGCCGCCGGTGATGTGGGCGAGCGCGTGCACGCCGTTCGCCTTGAGCGCGGCGAGGCCGCTTTTGACGTAAATCCGCGTCGGCGTCAGCAGCGCCTGGCCGAGCGACTGGCGCGCGTCAAACGGCGCGCGCGCGTCGAAGCCGAAGCCGGCACGCTCGACCACGCGGCGCACGAGCGAGAAGCCGTTAGAGTGAACGCCGTTCGAAGCGAGCCCGAGAATGGCGTCGCCGGCGGCGACGTGGGCGCCGGTCAACACCCGGTCGCGCTCGACCGCGCCGACGGCGAAGCCGGCGAGGTCGTAATCCTCGCCTGCGTACATGCCGGGCATTTCGGCGGTCTCGCCGCCGACCAGCGCGCAACCCGCTTGGCGGCAACCCTCGGCGATCCCGGCGATGACCGCGCGACCGACGGCGACGTCGAGCTTGCCGGTGGCGAAGTAATCGAGAAAGAACAGCGGCTCGGCGCCCTGGACGAGCAGATCGTTGACGCACATGGCGACCAGGTCGATGCCGATGCCGTCGTGCATGCGGGCTGCGACGGCGATCTTGAGCTTGGTACCGACGCCGTCGGTACCGGAAACCAGGATCGGATCGCGATAACCCGCCGCCTTGAGATCGAACAGCGCGCCGAAGCCGCCGAGCCCGCCCATCGTCCCACGCCGGTCGGTCGAACGGGCGAGCGGCTTGATTGCCTCGACCAAGGCATCACCGGAATCGATGTCGACACCCGAGTCGCGATAAGTAAGACCGGGGTCGGTTTGCGGATCCTGGCGCGTCGTCGCCATGCTCGAAAATCCCCCGGTTCACCGGCCCGCGTCGGCTTTGCACGCGGGCGACCTGTGCTACATTGAGCGCCCTTCGGGCGAGCCGAAGATAGACCTTTTGCGAAGGTTTTCAATGCGCGAGATGACCGGCTTGACGGTGCTGCGGATCGCGCTCGCGGGTGCGATTCTCGCCTTTTGGTTCGCGCCGGTCCGGGCGGCGTCGGTCTTCGACGTGGCGGGCGTGGCAGTGGACGTAACCGCCGATACCGCCGCCCAGGCCCGCGAACGGGCCTTGGCCGAGGGCGAGCGCGTCGCCTTTCGTCGCCTGCTGGAGCGGCTGACGCTGCGGTCCGACCATTCGCGCCTCCCGAACCCGCCGCGCGCCGAAATCGGCAACTACCTGCAGGATTTCTCCGTCGCCGACGAGAAAACCTCGCCGGTCCGCTATCTCGCCAAGCTCACGTTCCGCTTCAAAGCCGAGGAAATCCGCCGCTTGCTCGATCAGGTCGGCATCCCGTTCGCCGAAACCATGAGCAAACCGGTCTTGGTGCTACCGGTTTATCAGTCCGCCGGTGCGCTCCTGTTGTGGGACGACCCCAATCCGTGGCGATCGGCTTGGAGTCAAGTGACGGTGCGCGAGGGGTTGGTTCCATTGGTGTTGGCGGCTGGCGATTTGCAGGACGTGGCGGCGATCGGTGCCGAACAGGCGGCGGCCGCCGACGAAACGCGGCTTGCGGCGATCGCGGGCCGTTACGGCACCACCGACACCGTCGTTGCCGTCGCGACCATGGGCTACCAGCCGCAGCAGTCGGTTCCTTATGTCCGGGTCTTCGTGTCGCGCCACGGTCCGACCGCGCCCAAGGGGCGGACGGAAATTGAGATTACCGCGCAGGCCGGCGAAAACACCGGGCGTCTTCTCCAGCGCGCCGCCGCCGAGACGACTCGGCTGATCGAAGACGGCTGGAAGCGCGAAAACCTGCTCAGCCTCGGCCGCGCCTCGGTCGCGGCGGTGTCGGTGCCGATCGGCTCGCTCGCCGACTGGCTGGCGGTGCGCAAGAAGATGGGCGAAGTTTCGGTCGTGCGGCGAGCCGAGGTGATCCTGATGTCCAAGGCCGAAGTACGGCTCGCGCTTCATTTCATCGGCGAGGTGGACCAACTCGCGCTCGCGCTCGGTCAGGCGGATCTGCATCTTCTGCGCGAGGGCGACCTATGGGTCCTCACCTCCTCTCGGCCGGCGCGGGGATGACGGACGGTATTTCGTGCTCGCGCACCTGCCCAACCTGATCTCGCTGATGCGCCTGCTGATGGTGCCGCTGGTGGTGTACCTGATTCTGCACGAACGCCTGATTGCCGGGTTCTGGCTGTTCGTCGCCGCCGGCATCAGCGACGCCATCGACGGCTACATCGCCAAGCGATTCAACGTTTCAAGTCCGCTCGGTCGCTATCTCGATCCACTCGCCGACAAGGCGCTGCTGGTCGCGTTATTCGTTCTCGGCGGCTATCTGGATTTTCTGCCCGACTGGCTGGTGATCCTGGTGGTATTCCGCGACGTGATGATCATCGGCGGTGCCATCCTGTTCTATACGCTCGACCTGCCACCGAAGATGCCGCCCTTGGTGGTTAGCAAAATCAACACCGCATGCCAGATCGTGCTGGTGGCGGCGGCGCTCGCCTTTCGCGGCTACGGACTGGACTTGGCCCCGCTGCAATCCGTGCTGGAATACCTGGTAGCGGCGACGACCCTCGCCTCCGGCTTGGCATATCTGGTGAAATGGGGCCGCTTGGCGGCGACGATCGAGGAGGATCGCTAATCATGAACCGGCGAACCGTGTTTCTGCTCGCGCTAATCGGCGGGGTCGGGCTGCTGCTCTACGGCCTTTCCGGCGTGCTGCTGCCTTTCGTCGCCGGGCTGTTGGTCGCCTATTTCCTCGATCCGGTCGCCGACCGGCTGGAAAGCGCCGGGTTCTCGCGCACGCTCGCGACCACGGTCATCACTATCGCCTTCTTCGTGCTGGTGGCGGCAGTCTTGACGGTGCTGGCGCCGCTGCTGCAAGGGCAGATCGTCGGCCTCGTCGCCAAGACGCCGACGGTGGTCGAGGCACTGCGCGAGCAGGCCGCGCCGCTGATCGAGCGTTTCCAGGCGACACTGACCCAGGAGCAAATCGCGCGTCTGCGCGAGGCGGCCGGAACCTACGCGGGCGAAGCGGCCAAGCTGCTCGGCACCATGGTCGGCCGGGTGCTCAGCGGGGGCGCGGCGTTTCTCCAGCTTCTCTCGCTCGTGATCATCACGCCGTTGGTGTCGTTCTACCTGCTGCGCGATTGGGACCGGATCGTCGCCCAATTCGACGACTTGCTGCCGCGCGATATGGCGCCGACGGTGCGCGAGGTCATGGGCGAGATCGACCGGACCATCGCCGCATGGGTGCGCGGCCAAGCGACGGTGTGCCTGCTGCTGGCGACGTGGTATGGGCTCGGCCTGACCTTGGTCGGCCTCGAATTCGGCCTGGTCATCGGCTTTCTCACTGGCCTGATCTCGTTCGTGCCTTATTTCGGCATGGGCATCGGCCTCGCGGTCGCGCTCGGCGTCGCCTTCGCCCAGTTTTCCGGCGTGATGCCTTTCGTCCTGGTGGCGGGCGTCTTCGCCGTCGGTCAGGTGGTCGAAGGTTACGTTCTCACGCCCAAACTGGTCGGGGATAAAGTTGGGCTGCACCCGGTATGGGTGATCTTCGCGTTGCTCGCGGGCGGCGCGTTGTTCGGCTTCACCGGGGTGCTGCTCGCGGTGCCGGTCGCGGCGGTGATCGGCGTGTTGCTGCGCCATGCTCTCGCGCGCTATCGCGCCAGCGCCTATTGGCGCGGCGAGGGTCGTTCGTGACCGCCGCGACTGCCGACGCGGGGCGGCAGCTCGCGCTCGCTTTTGCGCACCGGGCCGCCTTCGGCGCCGACGATTTCCTGGTCGCGCCGTCGAACGCGGACGCGGTCGCCTGGGTCGATCGCTGGCGGACGTGGGCCCGCCCGGTGCTGGTGCTGCATGGTCCCCCAGGCTGCGGCAAGACCCATCTCGGCCATGTTTTTCTCGGTCTCGCCGACGGCATCGCAATTGCGGCCAAGGATTTGGGCGCAAGCGACTTCGCCCGCCTTGTGGACGAACGCCGCACCGACACGCCCGCGATGCTGGTGGAGGACGCCGACCGAATCGGCGATCCGGCCGCCGAGCACGCGCTTTTTCACTTGCACAATCTGATCGTTGAGGCACGGGGATATCTGCTGCTGACCGCGCGCGTGCCGCCCGCGCGTTGGCCGATCCGGCTGCCCGATCTCGCCTCGCGGGTACGCGCCGCCCCGACGGTCGCCATAGCACCGCCGGACGAGGCGTTGATCGGCGCGGTATTGGTCAAGCAGTTCGCCGACCGCCAGGTGCGGGTCGATCCCGCCGTGATCGCGTTCTTAATGGCGCGCATGGAGCGCTCCTTCGACGCGGCGCGGCGGCTGGTGGACGCCCTCGATGCGGCCGCGTTGAGCGAAGGTCGCGCCATCACTGTTCCGCTTGTGTCGGCGGTTCTGGCACGTCTCAGTGATGAGACGAAAGATTAGGCGCGCGCGAGCTTGATCTTGCGCCCTTCGGCCGAGAGTGCGATCCGGCCCCGGATCAGACCGAGCGCGTCGTCGCCGAACACTTCGCGCCGCCAGCCGGAGAGCGCGGCGACGCCCGCCTTTTCGCCGAAGGCGGCGATGCGTTCCAGGTCGGACGCCGAGGCCAGCAGCTTCGGCGCCACGCCCGAGGACTCGGCGGCGTGCTTGAGTAGCACCTTGAGCAGGTCGGTCACCGGCCCGATACCGCCCGGTAGGTCGGTCTTTTCCTCCATATGCGGGCACTCCCTGTCCGGTACGGCAATGCCGGCGGCGATGGCCTTCAGGAGCCCGGCGCCCATGGACCCCTCGGCCATCTTGGCGCTCAAGCCCCGAGTGCGCGCGAGCGCGTCGACCGACGTCGGCCGGTGGTGCGCGATCTCGATCAGGGATTCGTCGCGCAAGACGCGCCCGCGCGGAATGTCGCGGCGCTGGGCCTCACGCTCGCGCCAGGCGGCGACCTCGCGCAGGACCGAGAGGAAGCGTCCGCCGCCGCGCGCCTTGAGCCTGAGCCACGCGCGCGCCGGATCGACGTCGTAGGTGGCCGTGTTGGTTAGCACCGCCATTTCCTCCGCTAGCCACGATTCGCGGCCATTGGCGGCGAGCCGGCGGCGTAGTTCCTCGTAGACCTTGCGCAGGTGAATCACATCGTCGAGGGCATACGCGATCTGGCGTTCGCTCAAGGGTCGCGCCGACCAGTCGGTGAAGCGCGAGGATTTGTCGATCCGGGCGCGGGCGAGCGAGCCGACCAGGGTTTCGTAGCTCGCCGAATCGCCGAAGCCGCAGACCATCGCCGCGACTTGGGTGTCGAATACCGGCGTCGGCAGTTTCTTGGTCAAGTAATAGAAGATTTCCAAATCCTGGCGCGCGGCGTGAAAGACCTTGAGCACGCCCGGATCGTCGAAAATCCGAAGGAGCGGGGCGAGATCGATTCCCGGTGCGAGCGCGTCGATGGCGGCGGCTGCGGCGGGGTCGTCATCCATGCCGCCGCCGGCCACCTGCACGACGCAGAGGATCGGCCAATAGGTCCGCTCGCGCATGAATTCGGTGTCAACGGTGACGAACGGCGCGCCGGCGATGCGCCGGCAGAAATCGGCGAGGACTTCGCTGTCGGCGATCAGGGCGGGGCGGGATGGACTCAACGACGACTCCGCCGTTCCTCGGGAGCTAGGCCGGCGACGAACTCGCGGCGGGTGAAGGCGTGGCCGCAGACCATGCAGTTGAGCGGGCCGAACGGCTCGCGCGCCGGGTCGAATTCGCCCTGGGCGACGTTTTGTCGTTCGCCGCAGTTGGGGCAGCGTGCCGGTCCCATGCCGGGTGCGAGGGGGCCGGTACGTTCGCCGGATTCGGACCGGGATGGGGTGGCGGGGGGCATGGGCGTCGTGTCCTCGAAGTCTAAGATGTGGCGCTTCGCGGGCCCGAGGTCAATGTCTTCGCGTTGTGTCATCAGTCCACTGTAACTTGACAAACGGCGCCGGGCGGTCGAGCTTTCGCCCGCCCTTTTTAGTTCGACCCGATGCATCCTTACCGCACCCACACCTGCGGCGCACTGCGCCCCGCCCACGTCGGCGAAACCGTCCGGCTGTCGGGCTGGGTCCATCGCAAGCGCGACCACGGCAACCTGCTGTTCGTCGATCTGCGCGACCATTACGGCCTGACCCAGTGCGTGATCGACAGTTCCGCGCCGCCCTTCAAGGTCGCCGAAGGCGTGCGCCCGGAAAGCGTGGTCATCGTCACCGGTCGCGTGGTCAAGCGCGCGCCGGAAACCGTGAATCCCAACCTGCCGACCGGCGAGGTCGAAGTGGCGATCGCCGCGATCGAGGTGGAAGGCCCGGCCGAGGTGCTGCCGATCCAGGTCGCGGGCGACATCGAATACCCCGAGGATTTGCGCCTGACCTATCGCTTCCTCGATCTCCGGCGCGAAAAGCCGCACCGCAACATCCTGCTCCGCAGCCAGGTGATCGCGAGCATCCGCCGGCGCATGACCGAACAAGGCTTCGTCGAATTCCAAACCCCGATCCTGACCGCCAGTTCGCCCGAAGGCGCGCGCGACTACCTGGTGCCGTCGCGCAACCATCCGGGCCAGTTCTACGCGCTGCCCCAGGCGCCGCAGCAGTTCAAGCAGTTGATCATGATTTCGGGCTTCGACCGCTATTTCCAGATCGCGCCCTGCTTTCGCGACGAGGACGCGCGCGCCGACCGCTCTCCGGGCGAGTTCTACCAGCTCGACTTCGAAATGGCGTTTGTCACCCAGGATGACGTGTTCGCGGCGATCGAGCCGGTATTGGCCGGCGTGTTCGAGGAATTCGCGCGCGGGCGCACGGTGACCAAACCACCGTTTCCGCGCGTCCCTTACGCCGATTCCATGCTGAGGTACGGCAACGACAAGCCCGATCTCCGCAATCCGATCGTGATGAGCGACGCGACCGAGATCTTTCGCGGCTCCGGCTTCGGGCTGTTCGCCAACCTGGTGGCCAAGGGCGCGGTGGTGCGCGCGATTCCCGCGCCGGGCGCCGGCGCGCAACCGCGCAGCTTCTTCGACAAGCTCAACGATTGGGCCAAGGCCGAAGGCGCGGGCGGCCTCGGCTACATGGTGATGGAGGACGGCGGCGCCAAAGGCCCGATCGGCAAGAACCTGGATGCCGAGCGCATCGCCCGCGTGCGCCAGACGACCGGTGCCAAAGATGGCGACGCCGTGTTCTTCGTTTGCGGCGACAAAGCCAAGGCGGAGAAATTCGCCGGCCTCGCCCGCACCCGCATCGGCGAGGAACTCGATCTGATCGAGAAAAATGCCTTCCGTTTCTGCTGGGTGGTTGATTTTCCGATGTACGAGTTGAATCCGGACACCCAGAAGATCGAATTCAGCCACAATCCATTCTCGATGCCGCAAGGGGGACTGGAGGCGCTCAACACCAAGGCCCCACTCGACGTCCTCGCCTTCCAATACGACATCGTCTGCAACGGCATCGAGCTTTCGAGCGGCGCGATCCGCAACCATCGCCCGGACATCATGCTGCGCGCGTTCGAGATCGCGGGATATGGTAAGGAGGAAGTCGAACGCCGCTTCGGCGGCATGCTGTCGGCGTTCCGCTACGGCGCGCCACCGCACGGCGGTTCGGCCCCGGGCATCGACCGGATCGTGATGATGCTGGCGGACGAACCCAACATCCGCGAGGTGATCGTGTTCCCCATGAACCAGCAGGCCCAGGACCTGCTCATGGGCGCGCCTGCGCCGGCCGACCCGGCGCGGCTCAAGGAACTGCACCTGAAGCTCGATTTGCCGAAGCCGAAGGGCAAGGACGAGCGTTAATCCCGCGTAGCCCCAATCGGCGCTTGACTTTGCCGGTTCCAGCCCCCATATAACGCGCGACCGATTTCTCGCGATCGCGCGGACAGCGCCCCGCTTCGGCGGCAGCTCTTCATTCATCCCGAGACAATCTTTGCAACGTCGCCGGCCCCGGAAGCGCGTGGGGCGGGCCAAAACGCCGGTTAGGCGCGCGACTTGATTCGCGCGCCCGGCGCCTAAGGAAATATTTTAACGTGACTCAATCTACCTTCTCTGGTCTCGGCCTCGCCGAACCGATCGTGCGTGCACTCTCTTCCGAAAACTACGCTGTTCCCACTCCGATCCAGGCCCAAGCCGTTCCGCTACTGCTCGCCGGGCGCGATCTGCTCGGCATCGCCCAAACCGGCACCGGCAAGACCGCCGCCTTCGTGCTGCCGATTCTTCAGCATCTTTCGGCCGCGAGCGAATCCTTGCGGCAAACAAGTCGGGATGGCGCTCACTCTCAGCGCGCCTTACGCGCGCTGATCCTCGCGCCGACGCGCGAACTCGCCTTGCAGATCGGCGAACGCATCCAGGCCTACGGCCGCCATCTCGGTCTTCGCCACGCGGTGATTTTGGGCGGCGTCGGCCAAGGCCCGCAGGTGCAGGCGTTGCGCGCGGGCGTCGATATCCTGGTCGCCACGCCTGGCCGCCTGCTCGATCTCCACAATCAACGTCACGTCCGTCTCGACGCCATTACCCACTTGGTGATCGACGAAGCCGACCGTATGCTCGACATGGGCTTTATCCGCGACGTGCGCCGCATCGTCGCGCTGCTGCCGAAGGTGCGCCAATCGCTGCTGTTTTCCGCGACCATGCCCGCCGACGTGGCGCGGCTCGCCCACGACATGCTCCGCGATCCGGCACGGATCGAGGTGACGCCCCAGGTGGTCACCGTCGAGCGCATCGACCAGTCGGTCTATATGGTCGAAACCGCCGCCAAGCGAGGGTTGCTCACCTACCTGATGGCCGATCCGGCGCTCGCGCGCGTGATCGTGTTCACCCGCACCAAGCACGGCGCCAATCGGGTGGCGGAGCACCTGGAGAAGACCGGAATCACCGCCGCCGCCATTCACGGCAACAAGTCGCAAGGCGCGCGCGTGCGCGCCCTCGAAGGCTTCCGCGAAGGCCATGTGCGCGCCCTGGTCGCAACCGACATCGCCGCGCGCGGCATCGACGTCGATGGCATCAGCCACGTGGTCAACTTCGACCTGCCCAACATCCCGGAAAGCTACGTGCACCGCATCGGCCGCACCGCGCGCGCCGGGGCGGACGGCAAGGCGATCTCGTTCTGCGATGGGAGCGAGCGCGAATACCTGCGCGACATCGAAAAATTGATCCGCAAAACGCTGCCGGTGGCGGGACGGGTGGCGGCGGCGCCGGGCGCGCAAACGCACGGCGTGGCTGATCGCCGCCATTCCGGTTCTCAGCGCCGCGCCGGCCGCGATCGCGGCGCGCGCTTCGGCCGTTTCGGCGGCAGGGATTCGGCGAATGCGACCGCGCGGCCGACCCAGCGCGCGAGCGCCCCGGGCGCCGCGTAGGCTTTTTTCTCGACGTAGAGAAATCCCCGCATCGGCCGGCCGGTGAAATCCATCGGCCGGACGTCGGGCGGCGCGAGCCATTTCCGTGCATCGTCCGGCGCGACCCGGACGACCAATTTGTCGTCGAGCACGCCGCAGCACATGTGGTCTTTGACCATGAAGGCGAGGCCACCGAACATTTTGCGCTCGCTCGTGCCCGGACGGCGAACCATGAGACGCCGGATTTTTTCCGCGAGTTTCGCGTCGTAAGCCACGGCGCCTTGCCCCTCAGCGCCAGTGGGGCGGATAGGTTTTGTCGTATCCCGGCAGCGCCCGAATCCGCTCGCGCCATTTTTCGATCGCCGGATAGCGTTCGGCGAACGGCAACAGGCCGAGGCCGAGCGGCTGGGCGCTGTCCTTGCCGGCGGCGCGCAGCAGGATTTCGATGGAAGGATAAACCGCCAGATCGGCGGCGCTGAGCCGGTCGAGGGCAAGCCAATCGTTGTCGCTCAAGCGGCGTTCCATGATCCCGAGCTCGTCGTGGGCCTCGGGAACGGCGGCGCGGATGTCGTCCGTATTGTCCTCGACGGTCCCGAACAGGACCGGAACAACGATCCGAAGGCCGGCGGGCTCCAGGTAGTAGACCAAATCGGATATCGCCTTCCACACCCGGCCGGTTTCCTCCGCGCTCCGCCCGAACAGGGGCGGGTCGGGATATTTGCGGTCGAGATAGGCCATGATGGCGATGGATTCGGCCAGCACGTAGTCGCCGTCCTTGATCGTCGGCACCTTGCCGCGCGGATTGAGGGCGAGGAACCCGGGCGCCTTGTGCTCCTCCTTCGCGAATTGGAGCAGGCGCGAAACGTACGGAATTTTCTTCGCTTCGAGCGTCAACAGCACGCGCCAGGCGGGCGGGCTGCCGCTGCCCCAATAGACTTCGAGCGTCATGGTTTTCTCCTGTCGTGTCGTCAACGGCTCGGCGGCGGACTATACTGGGGGCGGCGTGTCTAGTCACTTGCTTTTTACAAGTTACTGATCGGAATGCGATTCATGGCGAGGGTGGCGACCGACAAACCGGCGAAACGGGGGCGCAAGGGCGGATTCCGCTCCGGGTGCCCGATCGTCTGCGCGCTCGATCTGGTCGGCGACAAGTGGAGCCTGGTCGTCGTGCGCGACATGATGCTGGGCAAAAGGAAATACCGGGAATTCCTGGAATCACCCGAGGGCATCCCGACCAACATCCTGGCCGACCGCCTGAAATCTCTCGAAGGGCAGGGGATCGTCCGCCGCCGGCGCTACCAAGCGCACCCGGTCCGCCACGAATACGCGCTCACCCGGAAGGGGGCGGAGTTGCTGCCGGTGCTGCAGCAATTCGTGATCTGGGCGCGCAAGCACGTGCCCGGGCGCTGGGGCGATCCGCCCAAGGGGTTTTTCGGGGCGACGCCCGACGACCTTCTGAAACCAAAATCGAAAACGCCCGGCGGAAAGAACTAGGTTCTACTTTCCGAGCAGCTTCTTCATGGTGTCGCCGGCGGCGCCGGCCGCCCCTTCGAGCGCCTTGGTCGCTCCTTGCGCCGCTTCACCGGCCGCCTTGGCGGCGCCTTCGGCCGCGCCCTTGGCGAGGCCGCTCGCCTCCCCAATCAGCTTATCGATGTTGAGGGTCCCGGCTGCGTTGCGTGCGCCCTGGGAGATGGAGGCCATCAATCGTTCGCCCACCTCCTCGGGCGTGGCGCCCTTCTTTTCCTTGCCGATGTCCTTCAAGTGGATGTTGGGCAGCGGCGCGTCCAGCTGCTTACCCTTGAGCAGCGCGTGGCTGACACCGACCTTGCCGTCGCGCACGTAAAGATTGTCGATGATCAGTTTCGGTCCTTCGCCTTTTTTCTCGTCTTTTTTCGCGCCGCCCGCGCCCATCTTTTGGGCGTAGCTTTGCGCGTTTTTCTGGAGGGCGTCGAAGTTGGAGCCGCCGGAGGCCATCTCGTAGGTCACCTGCGGCGCAGCGATCAAAACCTCCTTCAGCACGATGACATCCTTGGTGGTGCGGGCGGTATCGAGCGTCACCTTGACCTCGCCCAGCCTGAGGGCCGCGGGAGTGGCGAACCCTTGCGGATTTCCGACCACTAGGCCGGCGAGGCGGCCTTGACCGTTCTTCACTGAAACGTCGGCTTCGGCGAGCGTCACCTTCGCCTGCAACGCCTCGCGGCCGTAGGTTTCGACCGCGGCCTTGATCAGCGAGCCGATGTTGGACAACAGCACCGTGACCGCGATGGCGGCGACCGCGATCAGGGCGACCGCGCCGCCGCCGACAATCCATAAGGTGCGTTTCATGGGCGATGTTCCTCTTTCCCGGGCTATATAGACGATTCGGCGGTCCCTATGGTAGCCTCTTTCGGTCGGGCCACGGCAGGCGCCCGGCGACACCAAGACGAATCCCCGCATAAGTTTTCCCGCGAAGGTCGTCCAAGCTCTGCCCTGCTCGTGCATCGAGGAGGGTAATCCATGTCTGCGTCCAATTCGTCCGCGTCTTCCGCCGCTCCGTCCATCGCCCCCACCGAACTCTGCGCGCTGCTCGACCGCGGTGGGGCGATTTTCTATGACGTCCGCCGTCGCGTCCGTTACGAAGAAAGCGGCGAAGCGATCCCCGGCGCCCCCTGGCGCGATCCGAGCGAAATCGAATCGTGGTCGCGCCATTTGTTGCCCAGTCGCGCGGTGGTGGTGACCTGCGTCCACGGCCACGAGGTGAGCCAGAACGCCGCCGCCGTGCTCAAGGCGCGCGGGCTCGATGCGCGCTATCTCGCGGGTGGTGTCGAAGGCTGGCGCCAGGCGGGACTGCCGCTCGTTCGCCAGGCGCCGCCGGCCAAGGGTTCCGCCTGGATCACCCGCGGGAAACCGAAGATCGATCGCATCGCCTGCCCGTGGCTGGTGAAGCGTTTTTACGATCCTTCCGCGCGCTTTCTTTACGTGCCGGCCGATCGCGTGCTGGCCGAGGCCGAGGCGAACGGCGCGATCCCCTACGACGTGCCCGGCGTCGAAATGAGCCACGACGGCGAGCTGTGCAGTTTCGACACCATGATCCGGCGCTTGGGACTGAAGGAACCCGCGCTCACGGACCTAGCCGTGATTGTGCGCGGCGCCGATACGGGGCGCCCCGAGTTGTCGCCAGTGGCGCCGGGGTTGCTCGCGGTGTCGCTCGGGCTTTCGGCCATGTTTGCCGACGACCAGGAAATGCTCGGTCACGGCATGGTGGTGTATGATGCGCTCTACGCGTGGCTCTTAAGGGCACGGGGCGAAACCCACGGCTGGCCGTCGAAGGCCTGAAGTGGGAGATGGGAGGGGGAAAACAGCATGACGCAGGCGGTAAAACCCGACGCGGTGCCGATGGCCGACGCGCTCAAGGTCTGGGTCCGGGTTGCGGCTTTGAGCTTCGGCGGGCCGGTGGCGCAGATCGCGGTCATGCACCGCATCGTGGTCGAGGAAAAACGCTGGATCGGCGAGGAGCGATTCCTGCACGCGCTCAACTACTGCATGCTGCTGCCGGGGCCGGAAGCGACCCAGATGGCAGTCTATCTCGGCTGGCTGCTCAACAAGGCGTGGGGCGGCTTCCTCGCCGGCTTCCTGTTCGTGCTGCCCGGCGTTGTCGTGATGATGGTCTTGAGCGTGATTTACTCCGGCTACGGCGAAATGCCGGTGGTGGCGGCGGTGTTCTACGGCATCAAGGCCGCGGTGCTCGCGATCGTGATCGAGGCGATGGTGCGCATCGGCAAGCGCGCGCTCAAGACCGAGGCGCAATACGCCATCGCCGCGCTCGCCTTCGTCGCCATCTTCTTCCTCGATGCGCCGTTCCCGCTGATCATCGTCGCCGCCGGCGTCGCCGGATACCTGGGCTCGCGCGCATGGCCGGCACAGTTTTCGCCGGGCGCCGGCCACGGTAAGAAAGCCAACATGCCGCCCCCGGTGATCGCCGAGGAGAGCTTGCACGAAGTCGCGCCGAGCACGCGCCGGACTCTCTGGATTTCGCTTCTGTTCGCCGTGGTCTGGCTCGGGCCGGTGGTCGCAGTCATGGCCTGGCTCGGGTTCGCCGACGTCTTTTCACAGATCGGATTCTTCTTCAGCAAGCTTGCGGTGGTGACCTTCGGCGGCGCCTACGCGGTGCTCGCCTATATGGCGCAGCAGGCGGTCGAGACCTACGGCTGGGTCACGGCGGGCGAGATGCTGGACGGGCTCGGCTTGGCCGAAACCACGCCGGGGCCGCTGATCATGGTGACGCAGTTCATCGGCTTTCTTGCCGCCTTCCGCGATCCGGGCGGCTTGACGCCAATCACGGCAGGGGTGCTGGGTGGCCTGATGGCGACCTGGGCGACGTTCGGGCCGTCGTTTTTCCTGATCTTTCTCGGCGCGCCGTACATCGAGGCGCTGCGCCAAAATAAGGCGCTCTCGGCCGCGCTCGCCGCCATCACCGCGGCGGTGGTGGGCGTGGTGCTCAACCTCGCCGTCTGGTTCGCGGTCCACGTCATGTTCGCCGACGTGCGCGAAGTGGCCCTCGGCCCGTTCAAGGCGCCGTGGCCCGCATGGGCGAGCCTGGATCCCATGACCGCGATTCTCTCGCTCGCCGCGCTCGTCGCCATGCTCCGCTTCAAGATCGGCATGCTGACGACGCTGGCGGCGGCCGCCTTGATCGGGGTGGTGTGGAAACTGGGGTCGTTGTAGAAAGAAGGTTGCATTCTCGCGATCGAAAGCTGCGATCATGTGCCGCTGGCTCGCCTATCTCGGACGGCCCGTTTTCCTCGAAAAATACCTGTTCGAGCCCGAGCATTCTTTAATCGCGCAGAGCCTCAACCCGGAGCGCACGGCCGTCACCGCCAACGGCGACGGCTTCGGGGTCGGCTGGTACGGCGAACGCGACCAGCCCGGGCTTTACCGCGAAATCCTGCCCGCTTGGAACGATCCCAACCTCCGGAGCCTCGCGGCCCAGATCCGCTCGCGGCTATTTTTCGCCCACGTGCGCGCCTCGACCGGCACCGAAACCTCGCGCGCCAACTGCCATCCGTTCGTGCACGGCAAGTGGATGTTCATGCACAACGGCCAGATCGGCGATTACGAACGGGTGCGCCGGGCGTTGGACGCGCTGCTGCCAGATTCGCTATACGCGCACCGGCGCGGTACCACCGACAGCGAGACATTCTTTTATCTGCTGCTCCATTTTGGACTCGAATCCGATCCGGAAGACGCCTGGCGCAAGACGGTCGCGGCCGTGCTCGAAGAAATGAAGCGCGCCGGCGCGACGCAGCCCTTCCGCATGACCGCGATCCTGACCGACGGCAAGGTCCTCTACGCGCTCCGCTACGCGACCGACCCGGTGCCGCCGAGCCTTTATTGGCGTTGCGACAAGGAGGCGCTGCTGGTGGTCTCCGAGCCGCTCGATTCCGACAAGCTCAACTGGTCGGAGGTGCCGGCGCAGTCGCTGCTGCTGGCGGAAGGCATGGGCCAGGCGGCGGTCGAACCGTTTCGCGTTTAAAGACCGAACGATTTTTTCAGCCGCGCCCGCGCGCGTCGGCCCACCGCGAGGCTCCAGGCGTTGACCACCGCGAGGCGGAACCCGCCTGGTGGCATGGCGTGCGCTTGGGGCGGCTTGTCGGCGTGGAAGGTGATCTGCACGCTGCTGACGCCGGGCATGCGCCGCACCTTGGCGATCTCGCTCGCGGGAGGATGCGCATATGCTGTCCCGTGCGGACCAAATAAAACCACGCTGTAGCCGTCGCGGCGCGCGCGGTCGGCGAAGCGCCAGCGGCCTTCGGCGTAGAGGCGGATCAGCGCTTCGACCCAGCCCGGGCCGTAGAGGTCCGGCCATTGGTCGGAAAAGCGCAGATGCGCCTCGATGATGGTGTCGTCGATGGTCTCGAAGTTGACGATGCCGGTGTAGCCGCGCAATTCGTGGAGTGCCCAGGCGGCGAGGCGGGCCTCAAGTCGGGGGCGCGCCTTCGCCTCCACCTTCCAATGGTCGAAGGTGCCGCCGCCGGTCGGTGCGCCGACCGCGTGGCGCCACCAGCGCGGACGGCCGTCGATCAGCGCGACGTCGGTACTGAGGTGCGACCCCTTCAGCAGCGGCATCCACATGTGCCCGGGAGTAAGCGCATGGAGATACTCCTTGCGGGTGCGGATGATCCGGCTGCCCGCGCCCATGCCCTTGAGGTTCACGGTCGGTTTCGAAAAGACCGGGAAGGCGGGCGGCATCACCCCGTGCGGCCCGGCGACCAGCCCCTGGCTCTGGGCGACCATCAGCTTGTCGTAAACCCAGCGGTGGCGCGGATAGAGCGTCCAGCAATCGGGATCGTCGGTCGGGATGACCACGTTCCGCGGGCAGGAGTGGCCCGCGAAATACTGGCGGCGCCAGGGGTCGGGCTCGACGATTGGCATGTCAACGGGGCGGCAGCACCTTGCCCGGATTCATGATGCCCTTGGGGTCGAGCGCTGCCTTGATCGCGCGCATGAGATCGAGTTCCACGCTGCTTTTGTAGCGCGCCATGTCGGCGAGGCGCAGTTGGCCGACACCGTGCTCGGCGCTGAAGCTGCCGTTCAGTTCGCGGACCAAATCGTGGACGCCGCGGTTGACGCGCTCGCGCTCCGCGAAAAAAGCCGCGCGGTCCGTCCCCACCGGCTGGCTTAGGTTGAAATGCACGTTGCCGTCGCCCATGTGGCCGAAGGCGCACACGCGCACGCCGGGGATCAGGCGCTCGGCCACGTCGGCGCCGCGCGTCACCAGGTCGGGCACGCGCGCGACCGGCACCGACACGTCGTGCTTGAGGCTGCCGCCTTCCGGCTTCTGTGCTTCGGAAATGGATTCGCGAAGCTGCCATAGCGCGGCGGCCTGAGCCTCGCTTTGAGCGATGGTCGCATCGGCAACCGTCTCCGCCTCGGTCGCTTCTGCCAGCACAGCTTCGAGCACGGCGGCGAGCGTGTCCCCCTTCGCGTGCGGACTCGCCAGCTCGGCCAGTGCGTACCATGGGTGCGGCGTGACGAACGGATCGCGGGTGCCGGGCGCGTGGCGCAGCACGCAGTCGAGAGCGAAGCGGTTGGCGAATTCGAACGCGATCAGCGTTTCGCCGCCGCGTTCGCGCAGGCGCACGAACAGATCGAGCGCGGCCGCGGGGGAGGCAAGCGCGGCGAACGCCACCGCGCGCGCCTTCAGCTTCGGAAACAGCTTGAGGGTGGCGGCGGTGACCACGCCGAGCGTTCCTTCCGCGCCGATGAAGAGCTGCTTTAGATCATAGCCGGTATTGTCCTTGTGCAGAGATCGCAACCCGTTCCAGACGCGGCCGTCGGGTAGCACCGCCTCGATTCCCAGCACCAGATCGCGGGTATTGCCATAGCGCAGCACGTGCACGCCGCCGGCGTTGGTCGAGATGTTGCCGCCGACGGTGCAGCTCCCTTCCGCCGCCAGGCTCAACGGGAACAGGGCGCCCGCCTCGTCGGCCGCGCGCTGCACGTCGGCGAGCACGCAGCCGGCCTCGGCGACCATGGTGAAATTGAGGGCATCTAGGGCGCGGATGCGCCTCATCCGCTTCAAGGACAACAGCACACCCGAGGCCGGCACCGCGCCGCCGGCGAGGCCGGTGTTGCCGCCCTGAGGCGTGACGGCTACGCTGGCGTCCGCGCACAGCTTGACGACGCGGGCCACTTCGTCGGTCGAGGCGGGCATCGCCAGAATCGCGCACGCGCCGCGATAGGTGCCGCGCTCCTCGGCGAGATGGGGCGCGAGCGTCGCCTCGTCCGTGGCCCAGCCGTGCGGGCCGACGGCGGCCTTGATGTCATCGAGAAAACGCGAAGGTAATTTCGCGGGCAATTTCGGCGGGGCGGTCATGGTCGGGACGTTAGCCCTGCCGCCGCCCCCCGCCAAGAGGAGAGGAAACTGCCTATGATCACCATCCGTCCATCGCACGAACGGGGCAGCGGCGACTACGGTTGGCTCGCCGCCAAGTACACGTTTTCCTTCGCCGATTACCAAGACCCCGCGCACATGGGCTTTCGCGCGCTCCGGGTCATCAACGAGGACTGGGTCAAGCCCGGCATGGGCTTCAAGACTCACGGCCATAGCGACATGGAGATCGTCACCTACGTTCTCTCGGGCGCGATCGCGCACAAGGACAGCCTCGGCAACGGTTCGACCATCCGGCCCGGCGACGTCCAGCGCATGAGCGCCGGCACCGGCATCCTGCACAGCGAGTTCAATCCCTCCGACACCGAGCCGGAACACCATTTGCAGATTTGGCTTTTGCCCGAACGCACGGGGCTGATGCCCGGGTACGAACAGAAGACGTTCCCGATCGCCGAACAGACCGATCACCTGCACCTGATCGCCAGCCGCGACGCTCGGCTCGGTTCGGTCACCATCCACCAGGACGCGGACATCTACGCCTGCCGGCTGTCCCCGGGTGGCCGCGTCTCCAGTGCGCTCGCGCCCGGCCGGCACGCCTGGATTCAGGCGGCGCGTGGCGCGGTCGAGGTCAACGGCGTCACGCTTCGGGCCGGCGACGGCGCCGCCATCAGCGACGAGGACGAGATTGACATCCGGAGCCGCGACGGAGGAGAGTTCCTGCTGTTCGACCTCGCCTGATAACAGCCTCACCCTTCGACAAGCTCAGGGTGAGGCTATAACCAAACGCCCTCATGCTGAGCTTGTCGAAGCATGAGGCAAGCCGACCAACTGCTCCCGACCCGGAGATTTCCACCTGATCACCGATCCCGGATTTTTGATCGCCGCCGTGGTGGCGGTGCTGATCGCGGGCATTTCCAAGGGTGGGCTCGGCGGCGGCGGGCTCACTATCCTGTCGGTGCCGCTGATGTCGCTGTTCGTGCCGCCGCCGCAGGCGGCTGCCATCATGCTGCCGGTGCTGTGCGCCATGGACGCCATGGGCATCTGGGTCTATCGAAAAAAATGGAGCGCCATCAACATGCGCATCCTGATTCCGGCGGCGACCGTCGGGATCGTCGTCGGCGCGCTGCTGTTCAAGTATTTGAACGCCGACGCCATCCGTCTGATGATCGGGGTGCTGGCGCTGGTGTTCTCCCTCAACTGGTGGCTCAACCGCAAGCGCCCGCGTCCGCCGGCGCGGCCGAGCATTTCCAAGGGTGGCTTCTGGGGTTCGCTCGCCGGGTTCACCAGCTTCGTCGCCCATGCGGGCGGGCCGCCGCTCAACATCTATTTGCTGCCGCTGCGCCTGGAGAAGGAAATTCTTATCGGCACCAGCGTGATGTTCTTCGCTATCGTCAACTTGGTGAAGATTCCCCCGTATTACTGGCTCGGCCAGTTCACGGCGGAAAACCTGTGGACGGCGGCGGCGCTGCTGCCGCTGGTGCCGATCGGCATGTGGATCGGCATCTGGGGCCAGCGCCGCGTCAATGAGGCTCTCTTCTACAACGTCTGTTACGCCATGCTGGTGCTCGCCGGAATCAAGCTGGTCCACGACGGCGCGATGCCGATATTCGGGATCAAGTAGGTTCGGCGGCCCTGCGCAGGCGATCATTGATCGCGCGCCCCAAACCTTCGTCGGGGATCGGCATGACGGCGATGGCGCGAGCGCCCGATTGGTCGAGATCGTGCAGCAGGGCGAACAAATTCGCCGCTGCCTCGATTAGGTCGCCGGCCGGGCTCAGATTGCGTACCGGGCTCGAGGTTTTCGGAACGTCGCCGCCAAAGGCAAGCAAGGCCTCGCCGGCGCGGACTTTGGTCGCGCCGAGGCGAAGCGGCAGCGCCGGCGCGTAGTGACGGCGCGCCATCCCCGGCGAAAGACGTTCGTCGTCGTCGACCGCCGTTTCGCCGCTCGCATCCGCAACCGGCTGGCCGAGGCGCCGGGCGATGTCCTCGGGCCCGATCGCTCCCAAACGAAGGACGCGCGGGCACTCGCCGGAAAGATCGAGTACGGTCGATTCCAACCCAACCCGGCAGGGTCCGCCGTCGAGGATCAAGTCGACCCGCGAGCCCAATCCATTCGCTACGTGCGCCGCCATGGTCGGGCTCGCGCGTCCGCTCGGGTTGGCGCTCGGCGCGGCGATTGGGCGCTCACAGGCAGCAAGGAGTGCGCGCGCGACCGCGTGATCCGGCGCGCGCACGGCAAGCGTGACGAGTCCGGCCGAGGCGAGACGCGCGACCGGGCAGGGTCGCGCGGGCGAATCCCCGCGCGCATCGAAAGACGAGTCCGCACGCGGCAGCACCAGCGTCAGCGGCCCTGGCCAGAACGCGGCGGCGAGGATTTCGGCGCGCGCGTCGAAGCACGCCAGCTTGCGGGCCTCGTCCGCGCCAGTCACGTGCACGATCAGCGGATTAAAGCGTGGGCGGCCCTTGGCCTCGAACACGCGGGCGACGGCGCGCTCGGAGGTGGCGTCGGCGCCGAGGCCGTAGACGGTCTCGGTCGGAAAAGCGACTAGGCCGCCCGCGCGAATGATCCGGGCGGCTTCGGCGATCGCCGCGTCGGTCGGGGGAAGGATGCGGGGCGAGGGGTTCACGGGGACGAGAATTTCGCGCGGGCGGGATGAGATCAACAATCAAAATTAAAGAGCCGTCGCTGCGCGACGGCTCTTTGCCCCCTCGGGGGCTGGTCCTCTCGGGACTATCCGGTCGGGTCACTCATGAAGTGGCCCGGCATCGGAAGGTGTTCCACAGGAGTGGAACATCTGGTTCGCGGCCCTTACGAGCCGCTACAAGGGCCGTTCCCCGGGGTAGCGCGCAAGGGGAACGGGTATCCCTGCTTTTGAGCCCTCTTGGGCACGGTTTACATATAGCAAAGGCAGCGAAAATTTTCAACGCAAAACGGCGCACGAAAATTTCGCGCGCGAAATTGTTTTGTTGACACGGAATTTCATTCGCGCGGCATCGTGAAGCCGGGGCCATGCGCGACGAAATGCGGATTTAAAAATCCCGGCTTGCCGTAGGTGAGTTCGGCGCCGTCGCGATCGACGACGTTTCCGCCGGCGTAACGAAGAACCGCGTGACCGGCGGCGGCGTCCCATTCCATGGTCGGCGCGAAACGGGGATAGACGTCGGCGGCGCCCTCGGCGATGCGGCAGAATTTGAGGGAACTGCCGGCGACCACGCGCGTGTGCGCGCCGAGCCTGTCGAGCCAAGCATCGACCTCCGGCGTCGAATGGTGGCGGCTGACGGTGGCGACGAGACTTTGGGCCGGAGCGGGACGGCAGGCGATGAGCTCGGGCTTGGCATCGCTCTTGGCGCGGAAAGCGCCTCCCGGCCAGCCCCAATAGGCGAGATCGGGCACGGGAGCGTAAACGATCCCGACCACCGGGCGGCCCGCTTCGATCAGCGCGATGTTGACGGTGAATTCGCCGTTGCGTTCGACAAATTCCTTGGTGCCGTCCAACGGATCCACCAGCCAGAACGGGTGGCCGGTAATAGCGGGCGCGTTGCCTTGGGCGAACGCTTCCTCGGCGACGATGGGAAAGGCGTCGGTGATCTCGCCCTTGATCGCGGCGGCGATCAGGACCTCGGCGGCGCGGTCGGCGGCGGTCACCGGCGAGGCGTCGGCTTTTTTATCCACCGCGAAATCGGTGCGGTAGACCTTGAGGATTTCCGCGCCCGCGCGGCGCGCGATGGCGCGCAACGTGTCGATCAGGCCGTGGGTGAGGTTGACGGTCATGGCGTCTCGGTGTGAGGCGAAAATTTCGACGCGGCGGTGCGGCTTGTCAACGGGCGGCGGCCGCGGCAGCGCGCAGCGCCGGCTCGTAGGCGAAGATGGCGGGCGTGCCGCCGGTGTGGACGAAGAGCACGGTTTCGTTCCGCGCGATCCCGCCATCTGCGATCAGGCGGATCATGCCGGCCATGGCCTTGCCCGTATAGACGGGATCGAGGAACAGACCCTCGCTCCGGGCGGCGATCAGGATGGCGTCCGTGACTTCGGCGCCGAACTTGCCGTAGCCGGGCGCGAGCGAATTGTCGGCGATGTCCACGTCCGATGGCGCGAGATCGACCGGATTCCCGGCCAGGCGTCCGATCTCGGCCACCCGCTCGGCAATCCGGGCCGATTGCTGGGCGGCCGGGCGGCGGACGCAGATACCGGTGATTCTGCGCCCGTCGCCGAGGGCGCGGAAGCCATAGAGAAGCCCGGCGTGGGTCGCACCGCTGCCCGACGCGACGACGACGCGGCCGATGCCCAAGTCGGCCTCGCGGTCTTGGACGGCGATCTCGGCGGCGGCGAGCGCGTAGCCGAGCGCGCCGAGCGGCGGATGGCCGGGACCGAGATGGATCACGTAGGGCCGCCGTCCGCGCCGGGCGAGATCGGCCGCGATGGTCTCCAGGCGGGCATCGGCGCCGGCCTCGTCCTCGCCGGCAGGATAAGCATGCAGTGTCGCCCCCATCAGCCGGTCGAGCAGCACGTTGCCCGAATTGCGGTAAAGTTCATCGACTTCGGCGACCCGCTCTTCCAGTTGGATGTGGCATTGCATGCCGAGGCGCGCGGCGAAGGCGGCACATGTGCGGACGAAATTCGATTGCACCGCGCCGGTGATCAGCACCGTGTCGGCGCCCCGGGCGCGGGCCTCGCCCATGTAGAATTCGAGTTGGCGGACCTTGTTGCCGCCGAAGCCGAGGCCTGTGCAGTCGTCGCGCTTGATCAGAATGCGCGGGCCCCCGAGCGCCGCCGTCAGGTTGGGCGCCTCCTCGATCGGCGTCGGCAGATGCCCGAACGCCGCGCGAGAAAAACGCTCGAGGCCGGGGATAGCAATTAGTCCGGTCATAATTTGTCGAGTGGATCGTGAGCGATATCGAGGATCACGAGAACTTCACGTGCTGATCGTCGACCTTAAGCGCGCCTTTGACCTCGGCGGCGGCGAAGCGATGCGCGCGGAACGCAGCCGACCAATGATCGGCGGCCAAGCCCGCCTTGCGCTTCAAGTGCGCGAGGAACGCTTCCACCTGCGGCAGCTGCTCCCACACCGAGGGCAGGAACAGCGCCCGCGCCGGTCCATCGGCGATGATCAGCCCGTCTTCGCCGGGACGGAGTTGGGCGAGCAGGTCCTTCTGGTCGCGAAAATGCATCGGCTCGGGCGCCGTCAGCACCGAGACGGAAAGATCGAGCCCATCCTGCTCGTGCGGGCCGAGCCGGGGAAAGCGCGGGTCCTTGAACGCGGCGCGGTAGGCGTTCTCGGCGACGTCGGCGGCGAGCGGCCGATGGGCCTCGGGCGAGCCGATGCAGCCGCGCAAATTTCCGTTGCGCTTCAAGGTGACGAACGCGGCGCCGCGCGCGCGCAATTCCTCGGCCACCGCATCGAGCGCGACCGGAACCGGGCGGTCATGGGCGAGCCCATGGGCAATGGAACGCGCCGCGATGCCAAGCAACGCCCCGCCGTGGCGCTTGAGCATGGCGCGCGCCTTGGCGAGCGCCGAACCCTCACCGCTTTTCTTGGCTGGAGCGGGGCTTTCTTCGAAAAACAGCCACGAGCCGTAGCCGACCACCTGGTCGCGCGACCCGGCGGTGTCGCCGGAATTGCGCAAATCGACTTGTTGGACGGAGAGCCCCTTTCTGCGCGCGAGCGCGAGCAGGCCCTTGACCGGCACCCGGCCGCACGCCTGGTCGCGGCCGATGGCGCCGCCGTCCAGGCGCACGATCGCTTGCGCGGTGGCGGCGTCGATCGCGCGCGCCGCGTCGTAGGGAAGGTAGTGGCTGAGGTCGGAACTGATCACGATCAGGGTTTCAGGCCCGTCCCAGGCGCGTTCCAGGACCTCGGCCACTTCCATCTCGGTCGCGTCGCCGACCGCGAGCGGAACCAGGTTGAATCGCCCGAGCACCACCTGCAGGAACGGTAGGTGCACTTCCAGGCTGTGTTCCTGGGCGTGGCTCGCGTCGAACACCTCGACTTGGCGAAGCTCGGCGAGCCTGGCGCACGTATCCCGGTCGATTGGCACGTCGCCGAGCGGCGTCGCGAAGGCGTCCGCGCCGGAAAGCGCGAGGCCGCGCACCGGCACCCGGTGGCAGGGCCCGAGCAGCACCACGCGGGTGATGGTTCCGCGCACGGGTGCGAGGCGGGCGTAGGCGGTCGCGGCCACCGGTCCGGAATACATGTAGCCCGCGTGCGGCACGATGATCGCCTTCGGCACGGGCCTCTGCTCGGTGGCACTCTCGGCCGTGGCTTCGGCCAGGTAGCGGCGCACGGAAGCCTCCAGCTCTCTCGGGTTTCCCGGGTAGAACCGGCCGGCGACGGCGGCGGGCCTGATCGCGTTCATGGATTGGGGTTCGGCGTTACCAGGCTATATTATAGGCGAGTCCCATCCTGTGGACATAGGCACGATGGATACCACCGTCAACGATACGGATCTCGGCGAAACCTTTCCGGGGCGCTACTGGCACGCGCTGCCGGACGGGCGGGTGCAGTGCGATGTCTGCCCGCGGCTGTGCAAACTGCGCGAGGGCCAGCGGGGCCTTTGCTTCGTGCGCGCCTGTTATCGGGGCGGCATCGTGCTCACCACCTACGGCCGTTCGTCGGGCTTCTGTATCGATCCGATCGAAAAAAAGCCGCTCAACCACTTTTTACCCGGCACGCCGATCCTCTCTTTCGGCACCGCCGGCTGCAATCTGACCTGCAAGTTTTGCCAGAACTGGTCGATCAGCAAGGCGCGCGAATTCGACAAGCTCGCCGACCAGGCTTCGCCCGAAGCGATCGCCCGCACCGCCGAAAAGACCGGCTGCCGCAGCGTCGCCTTCACCTACAACGACCCGGTGATCTTCCTCGAATACGCCGTCGACGTGGCCAAGGCCTGCCACGCGCGGGGCATCAAGACGGTGGCGGTGACGGCGGGCTACATCTGCCCGGAGCCGCGCGCCGAATTCTACCGGCACATGGACGCGGCCAACGTCGATTTGAAGGGATTCAGCGAACGCTTCTATCGCGACCTCTGCACCGGGCACCTGGAAGCGGTGCTCGATACGCTCCGCTACATCAAGCGCGAGACCCGAACTTGGCTCGAAATCACCACGCTTCTCATCCCGGGCGAAAACGACTCGGACGAGGAGTTGGACGCGCTCAGCCGCTGGGTGAACGCGGAGCTGGGGCCGGATGTG